>NZ_JAPWHT010000459.1:0-8223 GCF_027270795.1 Streptomyces sp. ActVer | reverse complement strand
TCCTCGAACTCCAGCAGCCATACCTCGTTGGCGCCCTCCCGCAGGACCGGTCCGGGGACGTACAGGGACCGTTGCGGGCCGACGGACCAGTAGCGGCCGAGGTTGAAGCCGTTGATCCAGGCGAACCCCCTTGTCCAGCCGGGGAGTTCGAGGCGGGCGTCCCCCGCGCCGCGCACCGTGACCGTGCCGCGGTACAGGCCGGGGGCACCGGAAGCGGGAAGCGGCCGGAACGGCACCGGTTCCACACCATCGTCGAACGCGTCGAGGCGCAGCGCCCGCGCCCGCACCCCGTGCAGATACTGCCGCTCGTGCAGTACGCCGCCGGTGACGCCCTTCGTCTCCCCGGTGCGCGGGCCGTAGTTGACCCGGCCCAGCGACTCCACCCACAGGTCCACGCGCGCGGGCCCGGCGACCGGCTCCTTGAGCTGCGGCTCGTCCTCGGTGAGCACTCCGGCCGGCTCTCCGTCGACGTACACCGTCGCCAGGTCCCGCAGGCCGCGCACGGTCAGGGGGTACGGGCGGCGGGGTCCCGGAACGTCGACCGTGTAGCGGACCAGCCCCCGGTCGACGTCCAGTTCCTCGAAGGTCGGCGGCACGGGCTGCTCGCTCTCGGGCCCGCCGAGCGCGTCGAGCACGGCGGACAGGGACGCCCAGCCGGCCAGGTCCACGGTGGCCGGAGAGCCCAACAGGGCCGGTGCGGCGGGCAGTTCGGGCAGCGGGCCGTCCGTGTACGCGGCCAGGAGCGACCGGAACCGCCAGAACTTCTCCGTGGGGCGCCCGTACTCGTCGATCGGCGCGTCATAGTCGTACGACGTCACGTCCGGCTCCAGCACCCCGTCGTGCAGCGCGCCGCCGCCCCGGTTGGCGCCCGCCCAGCCCGCGAAGTTCGTGCCGCCGTGCGCCATGTAGAGATTGACCGAGGCCCCGCACTCCAGGATCTCCCGCAGGGCGTCGGCGGCGTCACCGGGATCGCGTACGACGTGCTCGGCGCCCCAGTGGTCGAACCAGCCGCACCAGAACTCCATGCACATCAGCGGGCCCGTCGGCCGGTGCCGGCGCAGCGTCTCGAAGGCCACGCGCGCGTGCGACCCGAAATTCGCGGTCGCCAGGACGCCGGGCAGGGAGCCGCCGGTGAGCATGTGGTCCTCGGGGCCGTCCGACGTGAAGAGCGGCACGGTCACGCCCCCCTCGCGCAGCAGGCCGGCGAGCCGGCCCAGATACACCTGGTCCGAGCCGTAACTCCCGTACTCGTTCTCCACCTGCACCATCAGCACCGGACCGCCGCGGTCGATCTGCCGGGGCACGATCTCGTGCAGCAGGCGGGCGAACCAGCGCTCCACATGACCCAGGAACCGCTCGTCACGGGTGCGCACGCGGGCACCCGCCTCGCCGGTCAGCCAGTACGGCAGCCCGCCGTTCTCCCACTCGGCGCAGATGTACGGCCCCGGCCGCACGATCGCCCGCAGCCCGGCCCGCCGGGCCGCGTCCAGGAACCGGCCGAGCGCCTCGACGTCCCGGAAGGAGCCCGGCCGCGGCTCGTGCAGATTCCACGGGACGTACGTCTCCACACAGTTGAGGCCCATCGCCCGCAGCATCGCCAGCCGGTGCCCCCACTGCCCCTCGTGCACCCGGAAGTAGTGCAGCGCCCCCGACAGCAGACGCACCGGCCGCCCGTCCAGCAGAAAATCGGTGTCCCCCACCGTGAACTCGGTCATGAGCACCACCCTGACCCCTGGCGGCGACCGGGTCCATGGACAAAGATCAGCGGTGATTGGACGCAGCTGACGGAGCGCGGGACGGGCTTGCCGGACAGGTGGGAGGACAGCCGATGTACCACACCTGGATGCGGTTCTTCAGCCCCGGACCCGCCCACCACAAGCTCGGCCTCGTCTGCCTCGGCGTCGGCCTCCAGTACGGGGCACTGCCCACCGTCGGACCCCGCACCCTCGACCACCACGTGGCCGTCGTGGTCAGCGCAGGACGCGGCTGGTTCCGTACCGTCGACGGGCGGTCCACGGCCGTCATCGCGCCCGCCCTGCTCTGGCTCACCCCCGGCGTACCCCACCACTACGCGCCCGACCCCGAGACCGGCTGGGACGAGGCCTTCGTCGACTTCACCGGGCCCACCGCCGACACGTACACCGAACTCGGCTACATCGAACCGGACCGGCCCGTCGTCCCCCTCTCCGACGCGGGCCCGGCCCGCACCACCGTCGCCCGCATCGCCCGCGCCGCCCGCCTCGGCAACCCCCTCCTGGAGGTCGAGACCAGCGCAGCCGTCCACGAACTCCTCGTCACCCTGCGCCGCGCCCGCGCCGACACCGCCCCCGACGGCGAACAGGTACTCCAGGCCCTCGCCCGCGACGCCTTCAAGCCGCTCTCCGTCGCCGACCACGCCGCCCGCCACGGCATGAGCCCCGCCGAACTGCGCACCGCGGTCCGCCGCGGCGCCGGATGCAGCCCCAAGGACTACCTCCTCGGCATCCGCCTCGGCCGCGCCAAGGAACTCCTCGCCGCCACCGAACTCCCCGTCGCCGCCGTGGCCAGACGCGTCGGCTACGACGACCCGGCCTACTTCTCCCGCCTGTTCACCCGCCGCGTCGGCACGGCCCCCGTGCGCTTCCGTGAACAACAGGGCCGTACGGTCCCCGGCGGCTGGAGCAACCAGGTCCCCGACCCCGACGATCCGCCGATGCTCCATTCCCCGGGAACACGATGACCGGAACTCCTCGGGAACACGACGGCCCGGACCCCCGGAACCACGTTGATCGAACGGCCGCGCAGCACCCGCGGCACGCCACGTAGGGTTGCCCTCCATGACCACCAGCAACACCGGAAACGCGGGCGGCGTCGACCCGGCCGTCCGCGCCGAACTCGCCCGGCTGCGCGAGAGCATCGACAACATCGACGCGGCCGTCGTCCACATGCTCGCCGAACGCTTCAAGTGCACCCAGCAGGTCGGCCACCTCAAGGCCGCCCACCAGCTGCCGCCCGCCGACCCGTCCCGCGAGGCCCAGCAGATCGCCCGGCTGCGCAGCCTCGCCGAGAACGCCAGACTCGACCCGGCGTTCGCGGAGAAGCTCCTCAACTTCATCATCGCCGAGGTCATCCGCCACCACGAGAGCATCGCGGACAACGCCGGCGGCGTCGGTGGCACGGGCGGCCGGGAATGACCACAACGGCCCACCGGCAGGCCCCACTTCTCAAGCCTTTGTAGGCCCGCCCTCTCGGCGTGCGCGCCGAAATGAGGCATCCTGCGTGAGCACTCCTTGTCAGTCCACGAGTACTCCCTGTCGGTCGGTTCGGACATAAGCTTGTCGTCCAAGCGAGGGGACTCCGCTCCATGCCGCCGGATGCCAAGATCCTCATAGTCGACGACCATGAGGAAACGCTCTACGCCCTGGAAAGCGCCCTGGCCCCGCTCGGCTACCACCTGACGCGGGCCACCAGCGGCGACGAAGCGCTGAAGGAAGTCCTGCGCGGCCACGTCGGCCTGCTCCTCCTCGACGTACGCATGCCCGGCGTCAGCGGCCTCGACGTCGTCCGCTACATGCGCGGCGTGGAACAGACGCAGCTCATCCCGATCATCCTCGTCACCGGCTTCGGCCCCGACGCCGAACTCACCGCCACCGCCTACCACCTGGGCGTCGCCGACCTCGTCATGAAACCCATAGACCCCTGGGCCCTGCGCACCAAGGTCCGCTACCTGTACGACTCCCACCAGCGCTACCGGTCCCTGGAACGCGAAGTACGCGAACTCCGCGCCCTGGTGAAGGATCAGCCGCCCGCCGGGCGCTTCGTGGGACCGGGGACGTAACCCCGGCCGGTCCTGGGCGCAACTCCGACCCGCTACGGGGGCGCAACCCCGCCCGGACCAGGCCACCCCTGTGCCGGGCCACGCCCATCAGGCAGCATGGCACCCATGTCCGTACTGACGCGCGACGAAGCGCAGACCCGTGCCAAGCTCCTCGACGTCCACCGCTACCAGATCGAACTCGACCTGACGCGTGGCGACGAGATCTTCGACTCCCTTACCGTCATCCGCTTCACCACCCGCGCGGACGGGGACACCTTCGTCGAGCTCAAGCCCGCCGAACTGCGCTCCGTCACCCTCGACGGCACCCTTCTCGACCTGGACGCCCACTCCCTGGACGAGAACCGGCTGCCGCTCAAGGACCTCACGGCCGGCGAGCACGAACTGCGCATCGACGCCACCATGCGCTACTCCCGCACCGGCGAGGGCATGCACCGCTTCACCGACCCCACCGACGGCGAGACATACGTCTACACACAGCTGTTCATGGATGACGTGCAGCGCGTCTTCGCGGCCTTCGACCAGCCCGACCTCAAGGCCGTCTTCGAACTGACCGTGACGGCCCCCGAAGGCTGGACCGTACTCGCCAACGGCACCACCGAGCGGCAGGACGACGGCCGCTGGCACGCCGCCGCCACCCCGCTGATCTCCACCTACCTCGTCGCCGTCGCCGCCGGCCCCTGGCACTCCGTACGCACCGAACACCGCGGCCTGCCCTTCGGCATCCACTGCCGCCGCTCGCTCGCCCCCCACCTCGACACCGACGCCGACGAGATCCTCGACATCACCCGCGCCTGCTTCGACCGCTACCACGAGAAGTTCGAGGAGCCCTACCCCTTCGACTCCTACGACCAGGCGTTCGTCCCCG
This sequence comes from Streptomyces sp. ActVer, assembly GCF_027270795.1. Taxonomy (NCBI): domain Bacteria; kingdom Bacillati; phylum Actinomycetota; class Actinomycetes; order Kitasatosporales; family Streptomycetaceae; genus Streptomyces; species Streptomyces sp. ActVer. The sequence continues at coordinate 3,541 of NZ_JAPWHT010000459.1, read as the reverse complement.
AGTTCAACGCCGGTGCCATGGAGAACCCCGGGCTCGTCACCTTCCGCGACGAGTTCGTCTACCGCTCCGCCGTCACCGACACCGAACGCCAGACCCGCGCCATGGTCATCGCCCACGAGATGGCCCACATGTGGTTCGGCGACCTCGTCACCCTGCGCTGGTGGGACGACATCTGGCTGAACGAGTCCTTCGCCGAGTACATGGGCTACCAGACCCTCACCGAAGCCACCCGCTTCACCGACACCTGGACCGACTTCGGCATCGTCCGCAAGGCCTGGGGCTACGACGCCGACCAGCGGCCCTCCACCCACCCCGTCGCCCCCGACCCCGAAGCCGTCCCCGACACCGCCTCCGCGATGCTCAACTTCGACGGCATCTCCTACGCCAAGGGCGCCTCCGCCCTGCGCCAACTCGTCGCCTGGCTCGGCGAGAAGGACTTCCTCGCCGGCATCAACACCCACTTCGCCCGCCACAAGTTCGCCAACGCCACCCTCGCCGACTTCATCGAGTCCCTCGCCGCCGCCACCGAACGCGACGTCCACGCCTGGGCCGACTCCTGGCTGCGCACCACCGGCGTCGACACCCTCACCGCGTCCGTCACCGCTCAGCCGGGGGAGTGGACCCTCACCCTCGACCGCGCGGGCAGCCGCCCCCACCGCGTCACCGTCGGCGTCTACGACCGCGACCTCAACGACAGCCGCGCGCTCCTCCTGCGCGAACGCTACGAGACGGACATCCCGCAACAGCCGGCCCCCGAACCCCGCACCGGCCCCCGCCCCGCCCTCGTCGTCCCCAACGACCTCGACCTCACCTACGCCAGGATCCGCCTCGACGAGGTGTCCTCCGAGACCGCCCTGCGCGGCATCTCCGACGTCCCCGACGCCCTCACCCGCGCCGTCCTGTGGAACACCCTGCGCGACATGGTCCGCGACGGCGACCTCGCCCCCGCCGCCTACCTGGAGACCGCCCGCGCCCACCTCCCCGAGGAGAGCGACCTCGCCGTCGTCCAGGGCGTCCTCACCTTCGCCGCCGCCCAGGTCGCCGACCGCTACATCCCCGCCCACGAACGGCCCGCCGCCCTCGCCACCCTCACCTCGCTCTGCCGCGACCTCATCCGCCGCACCGAGGACGGCGACCACCCCGGCCTGCGCCTCATCGCCGTACGCCACCTCATCGACGTCGCCGCCCAGCCCGACACCATCAGCGCCTGGTTCTCCGAGGGGACCGTCCCCGGCGGCCCCGAACTCGACCCCGAACTGCGCTGGCGCATCCTCGGCCGCCTCGCCGTCCTCGGCGCCATCGACGACGCCGTCATCGAAGCCGAACTCGTCCAGGACCCCAGCGCCACCGGCCAGGAAGGCGCCGCCCGCTGCCGCGCCGCACTCCCCGACCCCGTCGCCAAGCGCGCCGCCTGGGAGTCGATGTTCACCACCGACGACCTCTCCAACTACCTCTTCACCGCCACCGCCCAGGGCTTCTGGCAACCCGAACAGACCGACCTCGTACGCGAGTACGTCGGCCTCTACTGGAACGACGCGGTAGCCGTCGCCGCCCGCCGCGGCCCCGCCATCGCCGAAGCAGCCGGCCGCTGGGCCTTCCCGGCCTACGCCATCACCCGGGAAACCCTCCAGGCAGGCGAACAATGCCTGACGGAGTCCACCCCCACCCCAGCCCTCCGCCGCAAACTGACAGACCAACTGGACGACCTGGCCAGGGCATTGCGAGTACGAGAGGCATAGAGGACGAGGACTGATTGACCGGCCCGCGCCCCTTCACGCACAAGGGCGCGGGCCCGCTTTCTTCCTTCAGGGGCGCGGGCAACCGCCTGCTTTGGCTTTCAGGGGCGCGGGGCTCGCTTTCTTAGAACCGGCGCCGCGCACCGCCATCTTTAGGGGCGCGGGGAACTGCGCGACCAGCCCCCACCGACCGGCACGTCCCCACAACCCCCGGCGCGGAGCGCCAAGAACCCCGGCGCGAAGCGCCAGTACCCCTTTCGAGTGCTGATCACCGCACTCTCCGGGCACGCGGCCCCAAACACAGACACGCTGGAAGTCCCCGCCCCGCGCCCCGGAGGACGACCATGAGCCCGCTCGCATCAGGCCCCCAAGGCCCGACCACCCTGCGACCGCTGCTCACCACCGTGCTCGACGCACTGACGGCCGGCGCAGCCACCCGCGACGGCCCCCTCCCGGCCGGCGGCCCCACCGAGGTCGCCGCCCGCCTCCGAGAGGCCCTCGGCGACCCCTTCCCGGACCACGGCGACGAAGACGCCCTCCGCACCCTCGTCCAAGCCGTCGCCGCCGGCGCGGCAGACCCCGCGGACCCCCTCTGCACGGCCCACCTCCACTGCCCGCCCCTCGCCGTCGCCACCGCCGCGGACCTCGCCGCCTCCGTCCTCAACCCCTCCCTCGACTCCTGGGACCAGGCCCCGGCCGCCTCCGAACTGGAAGCCCTCGTCACCAGGGCCCTCGCCGTCGAGGTCTACGGGGCCACAGGACAAGCCGGGTCAGCCGGCGACGCCCTAGTCACCACGGGCGGCACCGAGTCCAACCAACTCGCCCTCCTCCTCGCACGCGAACACCACGGCCACACCCAGCTCGTCTGCGCCGAGAACGCCCACCACTCCCTCCGCCGCGCCACCTGGCTCCTCGGCCTCCCCGAACCCGTCACCGTGCCCGCCTCCGCAGGCACCATGGACCCCGCCGCACTCGGCGAAGCCCTCACCGCACTCCAGGGCCCCCGCGGCTCCCTCCTGGTCGCCGCAACCGCCGGCACCACCGACGCCGGCCTCATCGACCCGCTCCCCGACATCGCCGCCCTCTGCGAAACCCACGGCGCCCGCCTCCACATCGACGCCGCCTACGGCGGAGGCCTCCTCTTCAGCGACCGCCACCGCCCCAAACTCCACGGCCTCGCCCGCGCCCACACCGTCACCCTCGACCTGCACAAACTCGGCTGGCAGCCCGTCGCCGCAGGACTCCTCGCCGTACGCGACCGGCACGACCTCGCCCCACTCGGCCACCACGCCGACTACCTCAACGCCGACGACGACACCGAAGCGGGCCTGCCCGACCTCCTCGGCCGCTCACTGCGCACCACCCGACGACCCGACATCCTCAAGATCGCCGTCACCCTCAAAACCCTCGGCCGCACCGGACTCGGCGCCCTCGTCGACCGGGTCTGCGAACAGGCCGCCGAGTTCGCCGAGCTCGTCCACCGGCACCCCCGCTTCGAACTCCACGACCGGCCGACCATCAGCACCGTCCTGTTCCGGCCCACCGACGCCACCGACGACACCGTGGCCGCCGTACGCCGCACCCTCCTCACCGAAGGCCGGGCCGTCCTCGGCCGCGCCCGCCTCGACAACCGCCTCTGGCTCAAAGCCACCCTGCTCAACCCGCACACCGGAGCCGACGACCTGGCCGCGCTCCTGAAACTGGTGGAAGGACACACGCCGCGATGACGCCCCCCACGTCACCCACACCCCCCCATCACCCCGTGCACCACGAGCCCGAAGCCCCCCGCGACCTCGTCGGCATCG
>NZ_JAPWHT010000458.1:0-8223 GCF_027270795.1 Streptomyces sp. ActVer | reverse complement strand
GCCGGCCCTGGGCGCGGGCGAGATGGGCCTCGGCGAGCGCGGCCCACAGGGCGGGGTTCACATGGCCGCCGGCCGCGTGGACGCGGGCCACGCGCGCGTGTGCCTGCGCTTTGGCGAACGCGCCCCGCACCGCGTGCACCTGGGCGGCGAGCATCCGGCAGTACAGGGCGATGTGCGGCTGGTCGGTGTCGGCGGCCAGGGACAGTGCGAGGTCGGTGTGGACGATCGCGTCGTCCCAGCGGCCCGCGCGGTACTCGGCGGAGGCGAGCGCGGTCGCGGCGACCACCCGGAAGGACGCGGCGCGCCCGTGGCAGGCGCCGAAGACCCCGCCCAGGTCCCGTACGGCGCCGGTGAGGTCGCCGGTCCACTCGCGCAGGGTGCCGCGGCCGAGGAGTTCCTCCAGTTGGGCCGGGGTGGCGAGCGCCGGGTCGGGCAGCGGGGCGAGTGCGGCGAGCGTCTGCGGGGCCCGGCCGCTCATGGCGAGGCCGTTGAGCCGCAGGACGCGGATCATGTCGGTGGCCGTGTCGTCGGGTGCGAGGCGGATCGCGAGGTCGGCCCATTCGGCCATCTCGGCGCCGTGCGACATGCTGCCGTGCAGGGCGGCGAACTGGCCCGCGACACGTGCCCCGAGGACGGGATCGGCCGCCGGGTCGCACCGGTGCCAGGCGTCCGTGAGCAGTGCCTCGGCCCGGTCCAGGTCGAACAGGCTGAGCCTGCCCAGGAGATAGCTGCGCCAGCCGCCAGGGGTGAACTGCGCGATCCGCTGGGCGACTTCGCCCATGTCCGGTACGTCTCCGGCGAGCAGCGCGCACTCGACGGCTTCGAGGGTGTACTGCTCGTACACCGCCGGTTCCGGGCCGAGCCGTGCGGCGGCCGTCAGCTGTCCGGCCGCGTTCGCCCACGCGCCCTCGGCGGCGAACTTGCTTCCCAGGGCGGCGAGTTCGGCGGCGAGCTCCGGGTCGGGGCCGACTGCGGCGAGCGCCCGGTGGCGCAGCCGGTGTGCCTGGTCCCGGACGGTGCGGGCGGCGCTGAGGTGCAGGGCGGCGCGGCGGGAGGGGCCGAGCTGGTGGTAGACGGCGGCGTGTACGAGGGGGTGCGGGAAGCGGATCGCCGGATCACCCGGGGCCTCGGTCAACAGGCCCGTGTGGACGGCCTCTTCGAGTGCGGTGAGGACGTCGGCGGCCCGGCGTTCCTCGTCGAGCAGGTCCGCGCCCGCGACCTCCCAGGCGTCGGCCGACGTGCAGTGCGTGCCGAGTACGGCGGCCGCGCAGACCAGTGCGTCGGCGGCCGGTGAGCAGGCGGCGAGCTTCGCCAGTACGAGGGCGGTGAACGACTTGGGGGCGGGCGGTGTCACATCGGGCTCGCCGAGCGCCTCCAGGAGTCCGGTTCCTTCCTGTTCCAGGAGGGCCTTCGCATGGAGGGGATTGCCCGCGGTGTGCGCGTGCAGCCGTGCGGCGACGCGCGCGGTGAGTCCCTGTACGCCCAGTCCTCCGCCGAGTTCGGCCAGTTCGGCGGGCCCGAGCCCGTCGAGCCGTACGCGCACGGCGTCGTCCGCCGTGAACAGTCTCCGCAGCCCCTCGGCCAGCCGCGTGTCCTCGGCGTCCCGCACGACGACGAGAACGAGCACGCGATCGGCCCGCAGTCGGCGCACGGCGAAGGCGAGGGCCTGGAGGGAGAGGTGATCGGCCCATTGGGCGTCGTCGAGGACGAGGGCGATGGGGGTGTCGGGGGCGGACGGGGCGGGAGCGCCCCCGTCGTCGGGGCCCGGGCCGGCGCCCGCTCCCTGTGCCTCGTCCAGGGCCTCCAGCAGTGCCGCCCCGGCCGCGTGCGCGTCCGCCCAGCGCCCGCCGCCGACCGCACCACGGGCCCCGTCTCCGCCCCCGTCTCCGCCACCGGGGCCACTGCCGTCACCGGTGCCGTCCCGGCCCAGCAGCTGCTCCAGCACTCCGAAGGCCAGCTCCGACTCGGCCTCCTCCCCCGCCCCGTACAGCACGTGCGTGTCGTCGCGCAGGAAGCGGTGTACGAGGGCGGTCTTGCCGATGCCGGCCGGACCCTCGACGAGTACGCGCTGAGGGTGTCCCGCGCGGGCGCGCTCGCGCGCCGCCGCCAGGAGCGCGAGGCTGTCCGCTCGCCCGACGAACTCCACCTGAGCCACCTCCGCCCGCCGCGCCCTGCTGGGCATCCTCGCGAGCACGGGGTGCGGGGTCAAAGGGTTCCCCGCGCGTTGCCCTCCTAGGTGTCGTACGCCGATCGCACTACTGCGCCCCGTGGACCGGCTGCGGTGCCTGCGCCTCCGCGAGCAGTTTGAGCGCCGTGTCCCCGGCCTCGGCGGGGGTCCACCGCGCGCCCTTGTCGATGCTCGGGCCGGGCCGCCAGCCCTCCATGACCGTGATGCGGCCGCCCTCGGTCTCGAAGACCCGGCCGGTGACGCCGGCGCTCGCGGCGGAGCCGAGCCAGACGACGAGCGGCGACACGTTCCCGGGCGCCATCGCGTCGAAGCCGCTGTCGGGTGCCGCCATCGTCTCGGCGAACGTGCCCTCGGTCATCCGGGTCCGCGCGGCGGGCGCGATGGCGTTGACCTGCACTCCGTAGCGCCCCATCTCGGCGGCGGCCACCAGTGTGAGCCCCACGATCCCGGCCTTGGCGGCGCTGTAGTTCCCCTGCCCGACGGACCCCGACAGCCCTGCTCCGGAGCTGGTGTTGACGATCCGTGCCTGCGGCACGCGCCCCGCCTTCGCCTCCGCCCGCCAGTGCGCGGCGGCGTGCTTCAGCGGCAGGAAGTGGCCCTTCAGGTGGACGCGCATGACGGCGTCCCAGTCGTCCTCGCCGAGGTTCACGAGCATCCGGTCGCGCAGGAACCCGGCGTTGTTGACGAGCGTGTCGAGCCGCCCGAAGGCGTCCACGGCCGTGCGTACGAGGGATGCGGCGCCCTCGGTCGTGGCGATGTCCCCGCCGTGCGCCACCGCCTCGCCGCCCGCCGCCGTGATCTCCTCGACGACCTGCCGGGCCGGGCTGTCGGGGCCGGGCGAACCGTCGAGCCCGACGCCCAGGTCGTTGACGACGACGCGAGCGCCCTCCGCCGCGAAGGCGAGTGCGTGCGCCCGCCCGAGCCCGCGTCCCGCGCCCGTGACGATCACGACCCGCCCGTCGCAGATTCCGATGCCTGCAGTCATCCCGTCTCTCCTCCCTCTCTTTCCACTTTTTCCTCGTTGGCCTTCTCCTTGTTGGCCTTCTCCTTGTTGGCCTTCTCCTTGTTGGCCTTCTCCTTGTTGGCCTTCTCCTTGTTGGCGGTCGCCGCGTCCAGGAAGGCGGGCCGTTCGCCCCCGCCGTGCACGAGGAGGCCGGCCCCGGTGATGTACGCGGCGGCGTCCGACGCGAGGAAGACGGCGGCCCTGCCGACGTCCAGGGGCTCGGCGAGCCGCCCCATGGGGACGGTGCGGGAGACGGCCGCGATGCCGTCCTCGTCCCCGTAGTGGAGGCGGGACAGCTCGGTGCGGACCATCCCCACGACGAGGGTGTTCACGCGTACGTCCGGCGCCCACTCCACGGCCATCGAGCGCGCGAGGTTCTCCAGGCCCGCCTTGGCCGCCCCGTAGGCCGCCGTGCCGGGCGAGGGCCGGGTCCCGCTGACGCTGCCGATCATCACGACGGAGCCACGCGCCCGTTTGAGCTGCTCGTACGCCGCCAGAGACGCCGTCAGCGGGGCGGTGAGGTTGAGCTCGATCACGCGCGCGTGCCACTCGGCGTCCGTCTCCGCGAGCAGCCGGTAGGGGGCGCCGCCCGCGTTGTTGACCAGGACGTCGACGCGGGGCAGCCCGTCGAAGAAGGCGCGCACGGCCGGTGGGTCCCGCAGATCGAGGGGGACGAACTCGACGCCGTCGACGGGCACTTCGGGCGGTCTGCGCGCACAGACCACGACCTCGTCACCCGCCTCGACGAACGCGCGGGCGATACCGGCGCCCACGCCCCGGGTGCCGCCCGTGACCACCGCGAGCCGTTTGTCCACAGGGCCTCCCACTCGTCGGTGTTCGCTGTTACCTTCACAACCGGCGCACCTAACAAATGTTTGGTCGAAAGGTAGCTGATGAGCTGATGGGTGTCTCCACCTCGTCCCCGGAAAAGGGGATTTCCGTCGTCACGGTCGACTTCCCGCCCGTGAACGCGCTGCCGGTGCGCGGCTGGTTCGAGCTGGCCGACGCCCTGCGCGCGGCGGGCCGCGACGCCGAGGTCCGCTGTGTGGTGCTGGCCGCCGAGGGGCGGGGGTTCAACGCGGGCGTGGACATCAAGGAGATACAGGCGCAGGGCGGTGGCGCGCTGCTCGGCGCCAACCGCGGCTGCGCCGACGCATTCGCCGCGGTGTACGAGTGCGAGGTGCCGGTGGTGGCGGAGGTGCACGGCTTCTGTCTGGGCGGCGGCATAGGCCTGGTGGGCAACGCGGACGCGATCGTGGCGAGCGAGGACGCGACCTTCGGCCTGCCCGAGCTGGACCGGGGCGCCCTGGGCGCGGCCACCCATCTGGCCCGGCTGGTGCCACAGCATCTGATGCGCGCGCTGTACTACACCTCGCGCACGGCGACCGCGGCCGAGCTGCACCGGCACGGGTCGGTGTGGCGGGTCGTGCCGCGCGACGAACTGCGCGCCGCCGTCCTGGAGCTGGCCCGTTCGATCGCGAGCAAGGACGGGCAGCTGATCCGGCTCGCCAAGGCCGCGATCAACGGCATCGATCCCGTGGACGTGCGCCGCAGCTACCGCTTCGAGCAGGGCTTCACGTTCGAGGCGAACCTCGCGGGGGTGGGCGACCGGGTCAGGGACACGTTCGGGAAGGACCGGGAAGGAGGGGGTACGGAATGAGCGACAAGACGATGACGGCCGACGAGGTCGTCTCCCGGCTCCGCAGCGGGATGACCCTCGGCATCGGCGGCTGGGGCTCGCGCCGCAAACCGATGGCCCTGGTGAGAGCACTGCTCCGCTCCCAGGTCACCGACCTCACGATCGTGTCGTACGGCGGCCCGGACGTCGGGATGCTCGCCGCGGCGGGCAGGATCCGCAAGCTCGTCGCGGCCTTCGTGACGCTCGACTCGATCCCCCTGGAGCCGCACTACCGCGCTGCCCGGCAGAGCGGGGCCTTCGAGTTGACGGAGGTCGACGAGGCGATGTTCATGTGGGGGCTGCACGCCGCCGCGAACCGGCTGCCGTTCATGCCGGTCCGGGCCGGCATCGGCTCGGACGTCATGCGGGTCAACCCCGGCCTGCGGACGGTCACTTCGCCGTACGAGGACCCGTCGACCGGGATCCGGGAGACCTTCGTCGCCATGCCGGCCCTGCGCATGGACGCGGCGCTCGTCCACGTGAACCGCGCGGACCGGTCGGGCAACGGCCAGTATCTGGGCCCGGACCCGTACTTCGACGACCTGTTCTGCGAGGCCGCGGACGACGCGTACGTCTCCTGCGAGCGGCTCGTGGACCGCTTCGACGACGCGGTGCCGCAGACCCTCCTCGTCAACCGGCACTCGGTCACGGGAGTCGTCGAGACGCCCAGCGGCGCACACCCCGCCTCCTGTGTCCCCGACCACGACCGCGACGAGCCCTTCCAGAAGCTGTACGCGACGACGCCGTGGCCCGAGTTCACCGAGCGGTTCCTGTACGGGGACGAGAAGGCATATCAGTCGGCCGCACAGGCCTGGCACGAGGAGCGGCGATGACGGACGCGACCCGGCCCTCTCCTGCCCCGCCCACCGGCGCCCCGCTCCCGGACACCCGCACGTCTCCCCTCCCGCCCACCCGCGCCGAGTACTGCGTGATCGCCTGCGCCGAGGCGTGGCGGGACAACGGCGAGGTGCTCGCGAGCCCGATGGGTGCCGTCCCCTCCGTCGGCGCCCGGCTCGCCCGGCGGACCTTCGCCCCGGAGCTCCTGCTCACCGACGGCGAGGCGATGCTGGTCGGCCCGGACGGCACGCCCGAAGGGTGGCTGCCCTACCGCAGGCATCTCGCGATGGTCACCGGCGGGCGTCGGCACGTGATGATGGGCGCGAGCCAGATCGACCGGTTCGGCAACCAGAACATCTCCTGCATCGGCGACTGGGAGCGGCCCGCCCGGCAGCTGCTCGGGGTGCGGGGCGCGCCCGTCAACACCCTGAACAACCCGGTGAGTTACTGGGTGCCCAAGCACTCGACGAGGGTCTTCGTGGAGAAGGTCGACATGATCAGCGGGGTGGGGTACGACAGCGCGGCGGCGGCCGGCCCCACGGCGACCCGCTTCCACCGCATCCCCAGGGTCGTGTCGAACCTGGGAGTGTTCGACTTCGCGACCCCGGACCACTCGATGCGGCTCGCCTCGCTGCATCCGGGGGTGACGGTCGAGGAGGTCCTGGCGGCGACCGGGTTCGAGCCGACGGTTCCCGACGAGGTCCCGTACACCCGTGAACCGACCCCGGCGGAGCTGGAGTTGATCCGCGAGGTCATCGACCCGCAGGGGCTGCGCGACCGTGAGGTCCCGGGCTGATGGAGACCGCGCTCACGAAACTGGTCGGCGTCCGGCACCCGATCGTGCAGACCGGAATGGGCTGGGTGGCGGGCCCGCGTCTGGTCTCCGCCTCGGCGAACGCGGGAGCGCTGGGCATCCTGGCCTCCGCGACGATGACACTCGACCAGCTGCGGGAGGCGGTCCGGGAGGTCAGGTCCCGTACGGACGCGCCGTTCGGTGTGAACCTGCGCGCGGACGCGGGGGACGCCCGCGACCGCGTCCGGCTGATCGTCGAGGAGGACGTGAAGGTCGCCTCCTTCGCGCTCGCGCCCTCCCGTGAGCTGATCGCCGAGCTCAAGGACGCGGGCGTCGTCGTCATCCCGTCGATCGGGGCCCGCCGGCACGCCGAGAAGGTCGCGGCCTGGGGTGCGGACGCGGTGATCGTGCAGGGCGGCGAGGGCGGCGGCCACACCGGCGAGGTGGCGACCACCGTCCTCCTCCCCCAGGTCGTGGACGCCGTCGGCATACCGGTGATCGCGGCGGGCGGCTTCTTCGACGGCCGGGGCCTGGTCGCGGCGCTGGCGTACGGCGCGGCGGGCATCGCCATGGGCACCCGCTTCCTGCTCACCTCCGACTCCACGGTCCCGGACGCGGTGAAGGCCCAGTACCTCGCGGCCACGGTGAAGGACGTGACGGTGACGACAGCCGTGGACGGCCTCCCCCACCGCATGCTCCGCACGGACCTGGTCAACTCCCTTGAGGAGGCTGGTCGTACGAGAACGCTGACCCGGGCGATACGCCGGGCCGCCCGCTTCCGAAAGCTCTCGGGCCTCACCTGGCCCCAGCTGATCCGCGACGGCCTCGCGATGAAGCACGGCAAGGCCCTGACCTGGAGCCAGGTCCTCCTCGCCGCCAACACCCCGATGCTGCTGCGCGCCTCGATGGTGGAGGGCCGCACAGATCTGGGAGTGATGGCCTCGGGCCAGGTGGCAGGCCTGATCGAGGACCTGCCGTCTTGCGCGGAGCTGGTGGAACGGGTGATGACGGAGGCGGGGACGGTTCTGCGCGGGCTGCCTGCACAGGCATGGTGTACACAGGAGAGTGTACACTCGCGATATGTCCGAGACGCTGAGCATCCGTGAGGCCCGTGCACGACTGGCCGAGATCCTGAGCAATGCCGAGGCCGGCGAAGTCACGGTGATCACCCGCAAGGGCGAGCGCGTCGGCGCCGTAGTCCCGATAGAGGTTCTGGATGCGGTCGAGGAAGCGGCCGACGAGATGCTCGCCCGGGAAGCAGCCACGCATCTCGATGAGCCCACGGTCTCCATGGCGGAGCTGCTCGCCGACCTGTTCAGCGATGACCAGGGCGCCGCATGAAGTATGCGTTCAGGTTCACCGCCACCGCCCAGCGACAGCTACGCACGATCGACCGGACCAGCGCCATGCGCATCCTCACCGCCCTGACGCGGCTGGGCGACGATCCATACCGTGAGGACGCGGACGTCAAGAAGCTCGCAGGGCAGGAAGGCCTGTACCGACTGCGCGTCGGGGATTTCCGCGTCGCCTACCAGATCGACAACGGCCGGCTGATCATCCTTGTCGTCAAGGTGGGCAATCGTCGCGATGTGTACCGCGCCCTGTAGAGCGGAGCGCCCCGTCAGGAGGCGCCCCCTCTTTTAGGTCTTTCAGGGGCGCGGGGCTGTGACCTTCTGCGGCTCCTCCCCCACTCTCGGCTTCGCTCGAGCGGGGGGGACCCCCAT
>NZ_JAPWHT010000457.1:0-8240 GCF_027270795.1 Streptomyces sp. ActVer | reverse complement strand
GCCCGCCCCGCGGCCCACGACGCCCTCCGACCGTGACCCCGGCAGCCCGTCGCCGTCCGCCACCGGCCGGGTGCGAGGCTCCGACCTGTCCCGTCCCGCGCCCCCACGGACCGGGACGGGGACAACGGCACCGCGCACCACCTCGCCCTCCCCGGAGGGGCGTGGCGGGCCCGGCGTCCCGTCCCGGGCCCGTACGGACACCGTCATCACCATCGGCAACTGGTCCGCGCGGGTCGTCCGAGGCGGCCAGGACGCCGTCGACGCCTGCCAGGACGCCGTCCAGTGGACCGGACCCGTCCTCGGCACCGAGAACGGCTACCGGCTGCGCACCGCCGTGCTCGTCGGCCACGACTACTGCGGCTTCGACCGGTTCGCGACGCTCCCGGTCGGCTCGACGGTCACCGTCCGCTCCCCGCGCGGGAGTTGGACGTACCGCGTGTACGCCACCTACGTCACCCCCGGCCGCGGCGCCCCGGCGGCCGGTCTGTACTGGGGCGACCTCACCCTGCAGTCCTGCGTGGGACCGGACACGGGTTTCAGCTATCTGATGCGTGTCTGACTCGTCCGGCGCCCGGAGGGCCGGCGCCGGGACACCCCCGTGTCCGGTCCTGTGGCGCGCCCGCCGTGGGACAGGGGAAGGCGGGACACGGGTGACGGTCGATGCCACGGGGGGATGCGGCAGCGGCCGAACACCGCTTCCATAGTGGGGCGGACGGGGCGGGGGCAGGCAGCCGGGAAGGATGCGGCGGCCCAACTCCCGGTGAACCAGGGCGGGGACGAGTACGGCCGGAAACAGCCGGAGCCGTCGGCGCCGGGTACGCCCGACCGGCAACCTTCGCGGGAGTCGGCGGCGACCCGAGGGTGAAATCCCGTCCCCCACCAAGGGAGTTCACCGTGCACAGCTACTTGGCGCGGCCGGTCACCGTTCTCGCCGCGCTGATCGCGCTGGTCGCCTCGCCCCTCACGTCGGTGTCCCCGGCGAAGGCCGCCGACCAGTGGAACCCGCCCGCGAGAGCAGGTACGGCTTGTGACGCCCGACTGCTGACAGGGGTGTCCGACGGGGGCCACGGTGACGCGACCCCCGTCGGGTATCCGTCGGGTCCTCAGATGCCCGCGGCCGCCGACAGGTCCCGCTTGATCGTCGTCAGGAGTTCCGTCGCCTTCGCGCGGGCCGCCGGGAGGTTGTCGTGGGTGCCCACCGGGACCACGACCTCCAGGTAGCACTTCAGCTTCGGCTCCGTGCCGCTGGGGCGGACGATGACGCGGGCGCCGTCCAGCGTGTAGCGCAGGCCGTCGGTGGGCGGGAGCGTGTCCGTGCCCTTCGTCAGGTCCTCGGCCTTCGTGACGGACAGGCCCGCGAGGAGCGTGGGCGGCTGCTCGCGCAGACGGCGCATCGCGTCCGAGATGAGGGACAGGTCGTCCACACGGACCGAGAGCTGGTCCGTGGCGTGCAGCCCGTGCTCGACCGCGAGGTCGTCGAGGAGATCGAGGAGGGTACGGCCCCCGGACTTGAGCTCCGAGGCCAGTTCCGTGATCAGGAGAGCCGCCGTGATGCCGTCCTTGTCCCGTACGCCCTCGGGGTCGACGCAGTAGCCCAGCGCCTCCTCGTAGCCGTACCGCAGGCCCTCCACGCGGGCGATCCACTTGAAGCCCGTCAGCGTCTCCTCGTACGGCAGGCCCGCCTTCTGGGCGATCCGGCCGAGCAGGGAGGACGAGACGATCGACTCCGCGAACGTGCCGCGTGCGCCCCGGCGGACGAGGTGCTCGGCGAGGAGCGCGCCCACCTCGTCGCCGCGCAGCATGCGCCAGTCCCCGCCGTCCTTGACGGCCGCCGCGCAGCGGTCCGCGTCCGGGTCGTTCGCGATGATCAGGTCCGGGTCCGTCTCGCGGGCCTTCGCGAAGGCCAGGTCCATCGCGCCGGGCTCCTCCGGGTTGGGGAAGGCGACGGTCGGGAAGTCCGGATCGGGGTCGGCCTGCTCGGCGACGAGGACCGGTTCCGGGAAGCCGGCCCGGGCGAACGCCGCCAGGAGGGTCTCCTTGCCGACGCCGTGCATCGCCGTGTAGACCGTGCGGGCCGTACGCGGGGAGCCGGCGGCCAGTACCTCGTCCGTACGGGCCAGGTAGGCGTCCAGGACGCTGTCGTCGAGGGTCTCCCAGCCGCTGTCGGGGCGGGGGACGCCGGCCAGGCTCGTGATCGCGGCGATCTCCGCGGCGATCTCGGCGTCCGCCGGGGGCACGATCTGGGAGCCGTCGCCGAGGTACACCTTGTAGCCGTTGTCGCGCGGCGGGTTGTGGCTGGCCGTCACCTCCACGCCCGCGACCGCGCCCAAGTGCCTTATGGCGTACGCGAGTACGGGCGTGGGGAGGGGGCGGGGGAGTACGGCGGCGCGCAGGCCCGCGCCCGTCATGACCGCGGCGGTGTCGCGGGCGAAGTCGGCGGACTTGTGGCGGGCGTCGTAGCCGACGACGACCAGGCCGTCCGTCTGTCCCTTGGCCTTGAGGTACGCGGCGAGTCCCGCGGCGGCGCGGATGACGACCGAGCGGTTCATGCGCATCGGGCCGGCGCCGAGTTCGCCGCGCAGGCCGGCTGTGCCGAACTGGAGGGTGCCGCTGAAGCGTGCGGTGAGCTCCGCCGTGTCCTCGGCGTCGATCAGCTTGGCGAGTTCCTCACGGGTTTCCGCGTCGGGGTCCTCGGCCAGCCATGCCTCGGCCCGTGCGGTGAGTCCGTCCTGCACGTCGGGTCAACCTCTCTCTTCGTCCTGTTGAGCTGTGGTGCCGCCTAGCCGTCCTGTTTTCTGGGGGCTCCGCCCCCAGACCCCCGTTATCGGCCTGAACGGCCTCGTCCTCAAACGCCGGACGGGCTGAGATGTGCCTGGCTGGGCTGTAGAAGTCAGCCCAGCCCCCGAGGTCTTTAGCCCAGCCCCCGAAATCTTCAGCCCCTCCGGCGTTTGAGGAGCGGGGGTTCGGGGGCCGGCCCCCGAGTAGGCGACGGGAACTACAGCCGGTCCAGAACCTGGGTCAGCAGCGCCCCCATGTGGGTGGCCGAGTCGCGGCCCGCCTGGAGGACCTCCTCGTGGTTGAGGGGCTCCCCGGTCATCCCGGCGGCGAGGTTGGTGACGAGGGAGATGCCGAGCACCTCCGCCCCCGCCTCACGCGCCGCGATGGCCTCAAGAGTCGTCGACATCCCGACCAGGTCCGCCCCGATGACCCGCGCCATCCGAATCTCCGCAGGCGTCTCATAGTGCGGCCCGGGGAACTGCGCGTACACCCCCTCCTCAAGGGTCCCGTCGATCTCCTTGCACAGCGCGCGCAGCCGCGGCGAGTACAGATCGGTCAGATCGACGAAGTTCGCGCCGACGATCGGCGACGCCGCCGTCAGGTTGATGTGGTCGCTGATGAGGACCGGCTGCCCGGGCCGCATGCCCTCGCGCAGCCCCCCGCAGCCGTTGGTCAGCACGATCGTCTTGCAGCCGGCGGCCACGGCGGTACGGACGCCGTGCGCGACGGAGGCGACACCGCGGCCCTCGTAGAAGTGGGTGCGGCCCAGGAACACGAGCGCGCGCTTGTCGCCGATCTCGTACGAGCGGACCTTGCCGCCGTGTCCCTCGACCGCCGGCGGCGGGAAGCCGGGCAGCTCGGTGACCTGGAACTCGGCCGCGGGGTCGCCGAGGGCATCCACGGCCGGTGCCCAGCCGGAGCCCATCACGAGAGCGACGTCGTGGGTCTCGGCGCCCGTCAGTTCCCGTACGCGCACGGCGGCGGCGTCGGCGGCGGCGTACGGGTCGCCCTGGATGTCGTCCGGAAGAAGAGATGCGTTCACGCGCACGAGGGTAGCCGGTCCGGGCCTACGCGCGTAGATGGTGATGGTCACGGGATTGCGATCGTTGTCTTGTTGTTTCCGCCGAAGGCGGCGAAGACCGCGAAAGCCGCCCGGGGACGGAGACCCGCGCGGGAGACGAACGCGGGCCCGTGCGTCAGCAGGGACGCTTGCGCAGCTCCATCACGTAGTCGTGGGGGGCGCCCGCCGATTCGGCCGCGTCAGCGATCTCGCCGAGGTAGCGGGCCGAGGGGAGCCCTCCCTCGTAGCCGTTGAGGACGTAGACCCACGCGGCCTCCTCGCCCTCCAGCGTGTGGATCCGTACCCGCATCCGCCGGTAGACGTCCAGGCCGACGCCCTCCCAGCGGTCCATGGACTCCTCGTCCGGGGGTGCGATGTCGTACAGGGCGACGAAGACCTGCGAGCGCGGGGCCTCGACGATGGTGGCCAGCGCGCCCTCCCAGCCCATGTGCTCGCCGCCGAACGTCAGCCGCCAGCCGTTCAGCCACCCCGTGGCGCGCAGCGGCGAGTGCGGAGCGCGGCGCGTCATGAGCCGCGGGTCGAGATTGCCGGCGTACGCGGCGTAGAGCGACATGGATCGAGAGTACGGCAGCGAACGCGTACGCCTCTCCCGTAACCGGAGCACCGGGATTTCGTATCCGGGCCGCCGGGATCCCGTACCCGCACCGCCCGGATTCCGTGATCCCCGCCCCGTCGGCAGCCCCCCGGGCGGAAGCACCTTGAAGCGTGCGGGACAATGGAGTACGTGACTCGGATCGTGATCATTGGTGGCGGACCCGGCGGATACGAGGCGGCCCTGGTGGCCGCCCAGCTCGGCGCGGAGGTGACCGTCGTCGACTGCGACGGTCTGGGCGGGGCGTCGGTGCTCACCGACTGCGTCCCGTCGAAGACCCTGATCGCGACGGCGGAGGTGATGACCACCTTCGACTCGTCGTACGAGGAGCTGGGGATCATCGTCGCCGATGACACTCCTCACATCGACACGCCCGCGCGGGTCGTCGGTGTCGACCTCGGGAAGGTCAACCGCCGTGTGAAGCGGCTCGCGCTCGCCCAGTCGCACGACATCACCGCCTCCGTGACGCGCGCCGGGGCCCGGGTGCTCCGCGGCCGCGGGCGGCTCGAAGGCATGCAGGCCCTGGACGGCTCGCGCAAGGTCGTCGTACGGGCCGCCGACGGCAGCGAGGAGACGCTCGTCGCCGACGCCGTGCTCATCGCCACCGGCGGGCACCCCCGCGAGCTGCCCGACGCGCAGCCGGACGGGGAGCGGATCCTCAACTGGACGCAGGTCTACGACCTCGACGAGCTGCCCGAGGAGCTCATCGTCGTCGGCTCCGGTGTCACCGGTGCCGAGTTCGCCGGCGCCTACCAGGCCCTCGGCTCGCGCGTCACGCTCGTCTCCAGCCGCGACCGCGTGCTGCCGGGCGAGGACCCGGACGCGGCCGCCGTCCTGGAGGACGTCTTCCGGCGGCGCGGGATGAACGTCATGGCCCGCTCGCGCGCCGCGTCCGCCAAGCGTGTCGGCGACCGCGTCGAGGTGACGCTCGCCGACGGCCGGGTCATCACCGGCTCGCACTGTCTGATGGCCGTCGGCGCCATCCCGAACAGCCACGGCATGGGTCTCGAAGAGGCCGGGGTCAAGGTCCGGGAGTCCGGCCACATCTGGACCGACAGGGTCTCCAGGACCACCGCCCCGGGCGTGTACGCCGCCGGTGACGTGACCGGCATCTTCGCGCTCGCCTCCGTGGCCGCCATGCAGGGCCGTATCGCCATGTACCACTTCCTCGGCGACGCGGTCGCCCCGCTGAACCTCAAGACGGTCTCGTCGAACGTCTTCACCGACCCCGAGATCGCCACCGTCGGCTACTCCCAGGCGGACGTCGACGGCGGCGTGATCGACGCCCGGGTCGTCAAGCTGCCCCTCCTGCGCAACCCGCGCGCCAAGATGCAGGGCATCCGCGACGGCTTCGTCAAGATCTTCTGCCGCCCGGGCACCGGGATCGTCGTCGGCGGTGTGGTCGTCTCGCCGCGCGCCTCGGAGCTCATCCACCCGATCTCGCTCGCGGTCGACAACAACCTGACCGTCGAACAGATCGCGAACGCCTTCACCGTGTACCCGTCCCTGTCGGGGTCGATCGCCGAGGTGGCCCGGCAGCTGCACACCCGGAAGACCGAGGGCGAATCCTGACGGCGAAAGACGGTTCCCCGCTGGTCACGGGGTTCGTCGGCCGTTGGTGACGGTGAGTCGCGGCCCATTCGTATGGCATAGGCGCCGCGATTAGGCGCGTATACCACTTCGTGCCCTGCGGTGCGAACAACTTCTGTTATTCGGCGCAAACTGCTGAAAGCAGACGGTCGTTGGGGTTACTGTCAGTTTCGTGTTCGCTGCAGAACGTCGCCAATTGATCCTCGAAATGGTGCGAGCGAATGGGGCCGTGTCGCTCCGTGAGCTCGCCCGCGTCGTCCAGACCTCCGAAGTGACCGTACGGCGGGACGTGCGCGCACTGGAGGCAGAAGGACTCCTCGACCGCCGGCATGGCGGTGCGGTATTGCCGGGCGGGTTCACGCGGGAGTCCGGCTTTCCGCAGAAATCTCATCTCGCGACCGCCGAGAAGACGGCCATCGCCGATCTCGCCGCAAGTCTCGTCGAAGAGGGCGAGGCCATTGTGGTGGGGGCGGGAACCACGACACAGGAGCTGGCCCGCCGACTCGCGCGGGTCCCCGGTCTGACCGTCGTCACCAACTCCCTGCTGGTGGCCCAGGCGCTGGCCCACGCCAACCGCGTGGAGGTGGTGATGACCGGCGGCACCCTGCGCGGTTCCAACTACGCCCTGGTCGGCAGCGGGGCCGAGCAGTCCCTCCAGGGGCTGCGGGTCTCCCGGGCCTTCCTGTCGGGGAGCGGACTGACCGCCGAGCGCGGCCTGTCCACCTCCAACATGCTGTCGGCGTCCGTCGACCGCGCGCTGGTGCAGGCGGCCGCCGAGGTCGTCGTCCTCGCCGACCACACCAAGCTCGGCACCGACACGATGTTCCAGACCGTGCCGACCGACGTGATCACCCGGCTCGTCACCGACGAGCCGGGTGATCACGACGACCGCGCGGGCACCGAACTGCAGGCCCTGGCGGATCAGGGCGTACAGATCGCGGTGGCCGGAGCCGGTGGTGCGGGCGGGGATACGGTCCCGGCGGGGCGTCAGCCGCCACGCCGGGACGTGCCCCTCCCCGGCCCCAGGCGTGGCCAGGTCCCCGGCGGAGGCCCGCAGTTGCGCAGTGCGGCCGCGGTTCTGGGGGAACGGGAACAGCCCCAGAGCGAGCGGGCGCGGGTCGCGGACCTGCGCCGACGCTGACGGGCGGCCGGCCCGGATCCTGACGGACGACGGTCCAGTTCGTACGTCAGGAAGCGCGGCCACGGCAGTACGGCAGTGCGTACTTACTTCGTCCGTGTACGTGTGTCGGCGGGGCGTGTGTTGGTACGTACGTGTGCTCGGTGTGCGGGGCGTCAGGCCTTGAGGCCCCGCAGGGTCAGTGTCAGCAGGCGGTCGGCCAACTCCGGATCGTCCGGGGTCTCCTCGGCCGCCAGCGCGATGGCGTTGGTCAGCTGGAGCAGGTCGCCGATGGAGACGTCGGAGCGCACGGCGCCCGCCCGCTGCGCCCGGGCGAGCAGGGCGCTGCCCGCCTCACGCATCGGACCGCTGCACCTGGCGAGTTCCGAGGCGTCGTCGTGCGAGGCCGCCATGAGCGCCCGCGACAGACCGCGGTACTCACCCGCATGAGTGATGATGGCGCGCAGCCATGCCACGAGCGCCGTGCACGGCTGTGGGTCGTCCAGCAGTTCGCGCGAGAGGTCCAGGAGATCGCTCACCGCGTCCGAGAAGACCGAGCTCAGCAGCGCGTGGCGGTTCGGGAAGTGCCGGTAGAGCGTGCCGATGCCCACTCCGGCCCTTCTGGCCACGTCCTCCAGGGAGGCGTCCGCGCCGAACTCCGCGAACGTGGTCCGCGCTTCGGAGACCAGCCGGTCGTGGTTGCGGCGTGCGTCGGCTCGCATACCTGCCGGTGGCTTGGCCATGTGGTTCACCTCGCCTCTTCTACGTGCCGGGGGTGGGATGTGGTTGCCCGATGCCCATCTCGTCTGCCCCATTGTTGTCGTCCGGGGGCTGCGGGTGCGTTGTGGCTGGTCGCGCCCACGCGGCGGAGCCGCATATGTCACAGCCCCGCGCCCCTGACGGGGCGCGGCCCTTGACCGGGCTCTGAACCCGAGGCGCCCGACGGACAGGCCAATCCTGTTCGTCGGGCGCCTCGGGGTGGTGTGTGGGGGTCAGTCCTTGATCTCGCAGATGAGGGCGCCGGAGGTGACGGAGGCGCCGACTTCGGCGGACAGGGCCTTGACGGTGCCGGAGCGGTGGGC
>NZ_JAPWHT010000456.1:0-8243 GCF_027270795.1 Streptomyces sp. ActVer | reverse complement strand
GGATGGTGCCGTCCGAGATGCCGCCGGCCAGCGTACGCCCGTCCCGGCTGAAGGCCAGCGCGGTGATCTCTCCGGCATTGATCAGTAGCGACACAAAGCGGATGCCTTTGGTGACACCGGTCCTTCGGAGGACCGGGGCGAGGGACGCGTCAACAGGGCCGGCCCCTGAGGCAGCCGGGGTGAGCAGCCCGGCGGTGGGGCCCGGGTCCGCGGGAGCCCCGTTGCGAGGACAGCCGCGACAGGGTCACGCTGGCAGCGGAAGCCGCGGCGGCTCCGAGTCCGGCCAGCAGGAGTGTGCGACGGTGCCGTCGACTCCCGGCGGGCACACGTCCCACCTCTACGGCGACGGCGTCCACCGGCTCCCCCAGGTGCTGCGCGTCGAGCGGCTGCGCCGACAGCAGCAGCGGGCTCGGCTCCTCCACCCCCTCCGGCGGCGCCAGCCAGTACAGCCGGTACGTCGCGGGAGGCGGAAGCGGCGCGGCGCCGTCATGCACTTCGATCCGCACCGCGCCCGCACGCACCTCCCGCTCGGCACCCGGTACCTCGACGATCCGCCCCACGCCACTAATGATCCGGGCCGGTGCCCCGGTCAGCAGCGGCTGCTGCGCCGGGACCAGCCGCCCGGCGGCGTTGGCCGCCACGGTCTGCTCATCCGTCCACGAGCACGCTGCCGGCTGCGTCGTCACCATCCGCCTCCCTCCGGAATACCCCTCTCCCATTTCCTCACCGCCGTACCCGCGTCAAGGTCCCGAGGAAGGCGTCCTGGCCCACTGCTCCCAGGGTTTGGGGGCATGCCTGGTGATCCTCGTGCGTCGATGCCGTGCGGCCGACCTGCTGATGTTCATGACGGTGGCCAGACGTTCGAGGCTTCCGTCGGCCGCGGTGCAGGCTCGGATCAAACCGTCGCGAATGCCTTGGAAGCGAGTTGGGAGCCGGTCGAGTCCACGCAGGGCCGCAAGCCAATCGCCGGGAGTCGGGGGCGGTGTGCCGGGGTCGCGGGAGTTGCTGCCAGTGCGGAGCATGCCCATGGCCCACAGGTAGCTGTCGAAGATCTCGGCCATGAGGGTGGCATCCCCGCCCATGGCTTCAGCCTCCAGGGCAGTCAGGGTGATGGTGATCTCCAAACCGCCACTCTGGTCGTCGCCGGATCGGCACGAAACAGTCATCAGCTCCCCCAGGGCAATGACCGAATGTCGCTGCCATAGAAGTCGATCAGCTCGCCGAACCCGAAGTGCCGGTCAACGCCCGCTGCACGAGCTCCACTTCGATCGGCACCTCCGTCATCCCCTCATGGTCGCGGCGAAGTTGAGATCGAAACAGGGGAGCATTTGGTCTCGCTCGCGGATTCCTGAAGGCCAGTTCCAGGGAATCTGAAGGTGGTTACGACTGTCGGGGCAGAGTAGCCGTCGAATTCGGGGCCACCACCGGTGGTGGCCCCGAACCTGGCTCTGTACGGCACCGGCGGCGCCGAATCCGGCCTGAGACAGGTCCCCGACCCTCCGACCCAGAGCTGCGTGCTCAGTCGACGGCAGTGCCGAACCACTTGGGCAACTGGCTGAGGAGGTCCTGCTGGTCGTCCCCGGCCCACGCCACGTGGCCGTCCGGTCGGAACAGTACCGCCGGCGCGTCCAGTTCCTCGCTGACGTCGACGACGTGGTCGACCCGGTCCGCCCACCCCGACACCGAAAGCCGGCCGGTCTGGTCGAGGAGGAGGCCGCGGCCGCCGTGCATCAGTTCATAGAGGCGCCCCCGCTTCAGCTCCACGTCCCGCATCCGTCGGCCGAGCAGTTCGTGGCCCTCGCCGAAGTCGTAGCGGGCGCCGATCGCGATGACCTTCTCGATCAGATACCGATTCACCTCCTCGAAGCCCATCAACTCCGACATCAGCCGGCGCACCGACTGGGGGCCCGGCTCGGGGGACATCAGCACGGTCTGTGCGCGGGTGTTGTCCAGTACGTCTGCGGCGACGGGGTGCCGTTCGGTCTGGTAGCTGTCCAACAGCCCTTCCGGAGCCCAGCCGTTGACCTCGGCGGCCAGTTTCCAGCCGAGGTTGAACGCGTCCTGGATTCCAAGGTTGAGGCCCTGCCCGCCCAGCGGCGGGTGGATGTGCGCCGCGTCGCCGGCCAGCAGTACCCGGCCGGTCCGGTAGCGCTCGGCCTGCCGGGTCCCGTCGCCGAAGCGGGAGAGCCAGCGTGGTGAGTGCACACCGAAGTCGGTGCCGGCGAACACCCGCAACTGCTGCTTCACCTCCTCAAGGGTCGGCGGGACCGCGCGGTCCTCGGCCAACCCTTCGGCGGGCACGACGACGCGGTACAACGACCCGCCTCCGTAGGGCCCGACGCCGAACCGCAGGTGGGTCTTGCGGACTTCGGTCACCGCGGCGGCCACCGTCTCCTGCGAGGCGGTCACCTCCATCCCGCTCAGCAGCGTCTCGGGCCCGGCGGGCTCGCCGGGGAATCCGACGCCGAGCAGCTTGCGCACCGCGCTGCGGCCACCGTCACAGCCGACGAGGTACCGCGAGCGCAACTGTGCGCCGTCGGCCAGCTCGGCGGTGACCCCCTGGTCGTCCTGGCTCAGCCCGACGAGTTCGCGGCCGCGCCGGACATCGACGCCGAGTTCGGTGGCGTGCTCGGTCAGCAGGCGGTCGGTGACAGGCTGCGGGATGCCGAGAACGTACGGATGTGCGGTGTCCAGCCGGTCCGGCGACGGCTTGGTGATGCCTGCGAAGAAGCCGCCGACCGGGTACTGCTTCCCGAGCGCGAGGAACCGCTCCAGCAGACCGCGCTGGTCCATCACCTCGACGCTGCGCGCGTGCAGTCCGAGCGCGCGGACAACCTTGGTCGGCTCCGTCTCCTTCTCCAGCACGACCACGTGCACGCCGTGCAGCCTCAACTCGGCGGCCAGCATCAAGCCCGTCGGTCCGCCGCCGACCACGATCACGTCAATCATCAGATCCCCCTCATCCAACAAGGCCTCATCCGGCCCGTTGCTCCGCCCGGTCCGGCAGCTCGCACGCCCGTGTCCCGGCGCCGATTGCCTGCAGCCGCAATGCCAGTCGTACTTCCGGCCGGAGATTCTGCAGCAGGACCCGGGGCTTGCCGCAAGGCCCCTGGTGCGCTATAGGTTGATAGTGGCAAGGAGAGGGCAATCTCCTTGCCTTTGTTGTGGGTCGGCGGCGCCCCGGGAATGAGGTCCGACTCCATGGGGCAAGGCCCCACCATGAAATCCCGAAGAAGTATTCGACTCGCTTTAGTAGCCCTGTTCACTCTGGTAGCCGCCGCGCTGGCACCGGGCGCGATCACCGGTGCGGGAGCCGCCGCCACCGCCTACACCGATCCGCTGGAGACGATCGGCGCGAGTGAGCGGGCGGGCTACGGGCTCCGTTGGAACGCGGTCACCCCGGAGACGACCGCGAACCTCGACTCGAAGCTCAACAACGTAGGCGTCACCGAGGTGTTGGAGAGCGCCAACCACCCGGCGCGCTCCTGCAACGCCGCCGAGCGGGGCACCCTGCCGACCGCTCCCACCGCGAGCACCAGCTTCTGCTGGGACACCGGCGACGCCACGACCCCGGACTGGCACCCCCAGTCGATCACCAGCTCGGGCGACGCCGACGACGACGGCGCCTGGGGCACCAACAGGCTGATCCTGGCCGGGTGGAGCTACGTCGGCACCGGAACCGGAGACGCCCGCTACAACACCGTCCGCGTCGCCTTCATCGACTACAACAACCCCGCGGCCCCCAAGTACCGTTGGGTGCTCCTGGTGACTCCCACCAGCGGCGGCGAGAACTTCGCGCGCGTCGCCGCGCATGCCGGAGGCATGGCCTGGTACGGGGACAAGCTGTTCGTCTCCGGTCAGCAGGGCCACACGAACGCGATCTACGTCTTCAGCATGCAGCACATCCTCCAGGCCTCGGTGAACAGCTACGCGATCGGCAAGGTCGACGGAGGCTACTCCGCCTGGGGCTACCAGTACGTCATGCCCGCCATCGGCTCGTATTCGTACGACGCGGGCGCCTGCACAGGCAACGTGAACACCGCTGTGCCCTGCGTCGGTTCGCTCTCGCTCGACCGCAGCAGCGTGCCCAACAGCCTGGTCACCACCGAGTACCTCAACAACGGCACCAAGGGCCGCATGCTGCGCTACAACTTCGGCAGCGACTACCTGCTCAACAGCAGCACCGCCTCCGGCTCCTTCGTCCCGGCCGTCCAGGGCTACCGGAGCGGCGTGGGGAACATGCAGGGAGTCCTCGCCCACAACAACGTCTGGTACGTCGCCCATGCCTCCGCCTCGTCCGGCGTACACGGACACCTCTGGGGACAGACCACGACCCGCAGCGTCGCCACCTGCGGAGGCACCTACCAGTGCTGGGCAGAGCACCCGGAGTCCCTGACGTACTGGCAGAGCACGGGCCAGGTCTGGTCCCTGACCGAGTGGGAGAACCTACGGACGGTGTTCGCCGTGCCCCTGTCCTCACTCCCCAACTGAAGCGTTGCGCCGAAGGCCGCGAACAGACAGCCTGAGCCGGTCTGTTGGCGGCCTCCGGTCATCGTGAAGGGCGGTCGTCAGACCACGCTCACGGGATGCCGCACCACCGCGTCGAACAAGTACCCCTGTGTGTTCGGCACGGCCGTGTCCGGCTGAGTACGGCCGGCCGTGTCGGTGGCGCGGGCCAGCAGGTGGGTGGCACCGCGCGCGTCGGGCCTCCAGCTGAGGGACCAGCGGGACCAGGTACCGGCGCCGGGCCTGTCGTGAAGGCGGGCCGGCCGCCAGCTCGCCCCGGCGGCGGTGCTGACATCGACCCGCGCTACGCCGCCCGCACCCGACCACGACCGCCCGTGCAGTACGTGCCTCTGTCCCGCCGGGAACGTGGCACCGCTCGCCAGCTCGAAGGCGCTCTTCGTGGCCTGCCGGGTGAGGGGCGCGCTGCCGCCCGCCGGGTGGGCGGGGCCGAACAGCCGGTAGAAGGTGGTGTTCCACGGCGAGTAGAGCGGCTGCGCGGACACCTCGATGTCGCCGACCCACTTGATCGACGCGATCCCGATCCAGGAAGGCACCAGCACCCGTACGGGATATCCGTGATCGTGGGGAAGCAGCTCACCGTTCATCTCGTACGCGAGCAGTACGTCGTCCAGCGCCTTCGCCAGCGGCAGCGGACGGCGCACCCTGCCCAGATTCTCGCCTCCGCTGATGTACTCGGCGTCCAGGCCGCGCGGTTGCACGTCCACGGCGTACGGGGACAGCCCGGCCCGGCGCAGCACGTCGGCGAGGCGCACCCCGCGCCAGCGCGCCACACCGATCGCGCCCAGAGTCCACGGGGTCCCGGTGACCGTCTCGCCCTGCTGGGTCGTGTAGTAGGAGCGTCCGTTTCCGGCGCACTCGACGAACGCGGTACGGGTGACCGCCGGCAGAGCTCTCAGATCGTCGTACCCGAACTCCACCGCCCGGGCCTCGCCGGGGGCGCCGCGCAGTCCACTCCCCCACAGCCGCAGCCTCCATTCGTCGGCCTGGAGGACGGGGGTGGTGGTGTGGTTGCGTACGAAGAACCGCTCGTTGGGGGTGTGGAGGCCAGTCCCGCGCAGCGCCTCCCAGCGGGTCTCGGCGTTGGTGCCGCGTTCGATGAACCACTCGGGCGGCAGTGTCTTGACGATCGGCCGGTCGGCGGCATGGGCGACTCGCGTGGCGCCCAGAGCGGTCCCGGCGGCAGTGGCGGCGAGCAGGGTGAGCAGCCGACGGCGGGTGACCCCGTCGGCCCGGGCTTCACCGGCGAGCCACTGGTGCAGCCTGCGGCGGTCGTAGGCGGATTCGTCGTGATGAGGGGAGGGGGCGGCAGAGGGCATGGCGAGTCCTCGTCAAAAGGGGTGGAGAGCGCGAGAGGGGGTTGGACGCAGGCCGGGGCAAGTAGCTAGCGGCCAGAATTCCGAGCACAACAGGCCTGCACAGCACGGCTGTTGGCTGGAGATGAGGAAAGCGCGTGATCAGCCGGTCGTCCGACACAGTGCCGCGGCCACCCGGACGAGGTCCACGGCGCGGCGGCGAGTCAGAGGCTCCGGCGACGGCATGCCGGGATGCAAGCACGTGGCTCGCACAGGTGTCAACGGCGCCCGCGTGTCAGGGAGTCAGCTGACTCGGCACGCCCAGTGCCCTGGCTACTCGGGCGTACCGGCGGGACGGCGGAGACACGAGGTGCGCCGGAAGGCGGGAGTTGCCTTCGAACAGCAGGCCGGACAGCCGACGACCGTCTTGCCCTTGACGCGTACGTCAAGGGTTAGCGTCTGCGCGCCGACAGCCGGGCAGGTCCGACTGTCCTCCACGCCCACTCACCCACTCACCTTTCCAGGAGCCCCAACATGGCCACAGTCCTGCCTGCCACGACGCGCGAGATCCTGCTGGCCGACGCCCCTGAAGGGCTGCCCGGACCCGAGCACTTCGCGGTCGTCGAGAAGCCGCTCTCCGCCCCCGGTCCCGGTCAAGTCCTCGTCCGGAACCGGTACTTCCTCGTGTTTCCGGGGCTGCGCACCCTGATCGGCGGCCAGGCCGACGGCGTACCACTGCCGCGCATCCACGCCGGCGACGCGCTCTTCGGTCCCGCTGTCGGCGAGGTCGTCGCGGCGGCGGAAGGCAGTTCGTTGCGGCCGGGGGACGCGATGACCCACATGCTCGGATGGCGGGAACACGCGCTGCCGGCGGAGGCCGACTGCACTCCGCTCGGCGATGTCCTGCCCGACCCCGTGGCCCATCTGTCATCCGGGTCGGCCGCCTACGGAGCGTTGACCCGGCTCGCCGAAGTCCGCGCCGGAGACACGGTGTTCGTCACGGGGGCGGCTGGAGCCGTGGGGTCACTGGCGGGTTCGCTGGCGCGTCTGCTGGGCGCCACTAGGGTCATCGGCAGCACCCGTTCGCCGGAAAAGGCCGAGCGGCTGCGGGCCGAGCTGGGCTACGACGCGGTGCTGGTGCCGGGACCCCAGTCGCTCGACGCGCAGTTGGCCGTTGTCGGGAGTGCGGACTCAGTTGCCTACGCCGAGGCCTGACATGAACGCGGACGGGTATCGGTCGCCGCGCGCCGCACCCGGCGGCACCGCCTTCTCGATCTCGGCGAGGTCGTCCGCGGTGAGGGTCAGCTCCAGCGCGGGCAGCGCCTCGGCCAGCCGCTCGCGGGTGCGGGCGCCGACCAGCGGCACGATGTCGTCGCCCTGTGCGGCCACCCAGGCGATGGCCAGTTGGGCGACCGTGCACCCCTTCGCGTCGGCGACCCGGCGCAGTGCCTCCACGAGGGCGAGGTTGTGTTCCACGTTCCCGCTCGAGAATCGCGGGCTGAAGCCGCGGCCGTCGCCGGGACCGGCCGTGTGGCCGGCGGACCAGTGCCCGGAGATGAGGCCACGGCTGAGGACTCCGTACGCGGTCAGACCGACGCCGAGCTCCCGCAGCGTAGGCAGAACGTCCGCCTCCACCGCACGGGACAGGAGGGAGTACTCGATCTGAAGGTCGGCGACCGGGTGGGCGGCATGCGCGCGGCGGATCGTCGCCGCGTCGACCTCCGAGAGGCCGAGGTACCGGACGTACCCGGCGTCGATCATCTCCTTGATCGCGCCGACCGTCTCCTCGATCGGTACCGCCGGGTCAAGCCGGGCGGGACGGTAGATGTCGATGTGGTCGGTGCCCAGCCGGGTCAGCGAGTAGGCCAGGAAGTTCTTCACCGCCTCGGGCCGGCCGTCCTGCCCACCGAACTCGCGACCCGGCCCCCGCAGCTGGCCGAACTTGACGCTCAACCGGTAGCTGTCCCGGTCCCGGCCGCGCAGCGCCTCCGCGAGCAGCAGCTCGTTGTGGCCCATGGCGTAGAAGTCACCGGTGTCGATCAGCGTGACGCCTGCCTCCAGCGCGGCGTGCACGGTGGCGATGCTCTCCGCGCGGTCGGCCGCGCCGTAGGCACCCGACATGCCCATCGCGCCCAGGCCCAGCGCGGAAACGGCAGGGCCGGTGCTGCCCAGGGTTCGTGTCTGCATCGTGTTCTCCTTCGTGGTCGGTCTGCCGTCCACCTTCCGGCGGCGCCGCGACGTACGGGAGCGGAGCGTTCATCCTGGGAGAGCCGCTCCCTGGCTCGGCCCGCCCGCCGCGAGAGACGATGGGGCCATGGAACGTGACCAGCTCGCCGACTTCCTGCGCCGCCGCCGCGAGGCGATGCGCCCGGCCGAGGTCGGTATCGCCGACGGCCCCCGCCGCCGAACCACCGGTCTGCGCCG
>NZ_JAPWHT010000455.1:0-8271 GCF_027270795.1 Streptomyces sp. ActVer | reverse complement strand
GCGAGCCAGGTGTTCGTCCTGCAAGTGGTGATCGTGCTGCTGCTCGTCGTGGCCGCGGTGGTGGCCCTTGTGCTGCAGGTGCGGCACGACAGTACCCAGGAGGCCACGAACCGCTCCCTGGCCGTCGCCGAGACGTTCGCCAATGCTCCCGGCACCCGCGAAGCCCTGAGTTCCCCCGATCCCACCGCGGTGCTCCAGCCGCGGGCCGAGGCGGCCCGTGAGCGGTCCAAGGTGGACTTCATCGTGGTGTTGAACACCGACGGGATCCGCTATACCCACCCCAAGCCCGACCGGATCGGCAAGAAGTTCGTCGGGACCCTCGAACCGGCGCTGGAGGGCCGCTCCTTCACCGAGGAGATCACGGGAACCATCGGACCGCTGGTGCAGGCCGTGGTCCCCGTCAAGGCGGACGACGGCAAGGTCGTGGGCCTGGTGTCGGCGGGCATCACGACCGAGAACGTCGGCGGTGTCGCGGACCGGCAGCTCCCGCTCCTGCTGACCGCGGCGGCCGCGGCACTCGCCCTGGCCCTGGGCGGGACGGCACTGGTGAGCAGACGGCTGCTGCGCCAGACACACGGGCTGGGCCCGTTCGAGATGACCCGGATGTACGAGCACCACGACGCGGTGCTGCACGCGGTCCGGGAAGGCGTGATCATCGCCAGCGGCGAGGGGCGGCTGCTGCTCGCCAACGACGAGGCACACCGGCTGCTCGATCTTCCCCGGGACGCGGAGGGGCGGCATGTGCTCGAACTCGGCCTCGACACGGACACGGCCGGTCTGCTGGCCTCGGGGCGCGTCGCGACGGACGAGGTGCATCTGGTCGGCGACCGGCTGCTGGCGATCAACCAGCGGCCCACGGACCTCAAGGGCGGCCCGGCCGGCAGCGTCGCGACACTCCGCGACTCGACCGAGCTGCGTGCCCTGTCCGGCAAGGCCGAAGTGGCCCGGGAGCATCTCAAGCTCCTGTACGACGCCGGGGTGGGCATCGGTACGGGCCTGGACGTGACCCGTACGGCCGAGGAACTGGCGGAGGTGGCGGTGCCGCGGTTCGCGGACTACGTCACCGTGGACCTGGCCGACGCCGTGCTGAGCGGCGAGGAGCCGGAGGCGGGCACCGATCTGCGCCGTACGGCGTTCAGCGGTATCCGCAAGGACGCTCCTCTCTATCCGGTGGGCGAGCGGATCAGGTTCGTCGAGTCCTCGCCCCAGGCCCGCAGCATCGGCACCGGCCAGGCCGTGGTCGAGCCCAGCCTCCGGGAGGCTCCGGGCTGGCTCGCGCAGGATCTGGAGCGCACCGCACAGGTCGTGGAGTACGGGATCCACTCGCTGATCATCGTTCCGGTTCGGGTGGGACACCTGGTGATGGGCGTGGTCAACTTCTGGCGCTCGGAGAAGCCCGAGCCGTTCGACGAGGAGGAGCTGGCCCTCGCCGAGGAGCTGGTCGCCCGTGCCGCGGTCTCCATCGACAACGCGCGCCGCTACACGCGCGAGCACACCATGGCCGTGACGCTGCAGCGCAGTCTGCTGCCGCGCAATCTGCCCGAGCAGAGCGCCCTGGACATCGCCTACCGCTACCTGCCCGCGCAGGCGGGGGTGGGCGGCGACTGGTTCGACGTACTGCCGCTGTCCGGCGCCCGGGTCGCGCTCGTCGTGGGCGATGTCGTCGGCCACGGGCTGCACGCCGCGGCGACGATGGGGCGGCTGCGGACCGCCGTGCACAACTTCTCCGCGCTCGACCTGCCGCCCGACGAGCTGCTCGGACTCCTCGACGAGCTGGTCGGCCGCATCGACCAGGACGAGGCGGCGGAGGACAGCGGTGCCGCGATCACCGGCGCCACCTGTCTGTACGCCGTCTACGACCCGACCTCCCGGAAGTGCACCGTCGCCCGGGCGGGCCATCCACCGCCTGCCGTCGTCAGCCCCGACGGCAGCGTGGAGTTCCCCGAGGTGCCCGCGGGCCCGCCGCTCGGTCTTGGCGGTCTCCCGTTCGAGACGGCCGAACTCGAACTGGAGGAGGGCAGCCGTCTGGTCCTCTACACGGACGGGATCGTCGAGGACCGGGGGCGGGACATCGACGTCGGCCTTGAGTTGCTGCGCACCGCGCTGGCAGGGGCCGACCGGTCGCCGGAGGACACCTGCCAGGGCGTCCTCAACGCCCTCCTTCCCGACCGGCCCGGTGACGACATCGCCCTGATCGTCGCCGGCACCCGTGCTCTCGGAGCCGACCGCATCGCCGAGTGGCAGGTGCCGTCCGACCCGGCCGCCGTCGGCGAGGTGCGCGCGTCGGTCACCCGGCAGCTGGCCGAGTGGGGGCTGGACGACCTGGCGTTCGCCACGGAGCTGATGCTCAGCGAGCTGGTCACCAACGCGATCCGGTACGGGACCGGCCCCATCCAGGTCCGTATGCTGCGCGACCGCAGCCTGATCTGCGAGGTCTTCGACGGCAGCAACACGTCACCGCACCTGCGGTACGCGGCCAGCACGGACGAGGGTGGACGCGGACTGTTCCTCGTCGCCCAGCTCGCCGAACGCTGGGGCACGCGCTATGCCCCCACCGGGAAGGTCATCTGGACGGAACAGCCGCTGCCTTGAGGCTAAGCCTCGGGCTCAGCCGTGTGAGGGGCGATCCTCGCCGGGCCCCGGGCGGGACTCGGGCGGGTCCGAGGCCGGCCGGGTCGCGTCGGCCGGGCTCTCCTGTACGTCCCCGGCCTCCGGGGCGTCCCCGGCCGCTACGGGCGCCATGGCAGCGTTTCCCTGGAGGCGCTGCAGGTCGTCGGGGCGTACCTGAATGACGAACAGGGCGATCAGGGCGCCCACGACGGCGATGATCGCCGCGACGATGAACGCGCTTGAAATGCCCGAGGTCAGCACCTGGTCGCTCCAGGGCGACGGGAGTTCCCCGGTTCTGCGGAACTCGAGGCGCTGGGCCGGGGTCGCCTCAGCCATGAAGTCGCGGACCTGATCGGTGGCTTCGTTGCGGCTCGCCGTACCGAAGACGGTCACCAGCACCGACAGACCGAGCGAACCGCCCACCTGCTGGGTGGCGTTGAGGATCCCGGAGGCCGCTCCCGCGTCCTTGGACTCCACTCCCGAGACCGCCATCAGCGTCAGCGACACGAAGTTGAGACCCATGCCGAAGCCGAAGACCAGCATGGGGCCGAGGATGCTGCCCGCGTACGTGCTGTCGACCCCGGTCAGGGTCAGCCAGCCGAGTCCGATGGCGGACAGGACCGCACCCACCGTCATGAAGGGCTTGGGCCCCCACTTGGGCAGCAGTTGTGAGGCGAATCCGGCACCGATGGCGATGATCGCGCTCACCGGCAGGAAGGCGAGACCGGCCTCCAGCGGGCTGAAGCCCAGGATGTTCTGCACGAAGAGCGTCAGGAAGAAGAACATCCCGAACATCGCCGCGGCCAGGCACAGCATGATCGCGTAGACGCCCGCCCGGTTGCGGTCGCGGAACATCCACAGGGGCGTGATGGGCTGTTTCGACCTGCGCTCGATGGCGATGAACGCGGCGAGGAGCACGACGGCCGCCGCGAAGGCCGCGAGGGTCAGGGTGTCGCTCCAGCCGTCCTCCGAGGCGCGGATGAACCCGTAGACGAGCATCACCATGCCGACGGTGGAGGTGAGCGCGCCGAGGATGTCGAAGTGGCCCGGATGGCGCTCGGACTCCCGGATGTAGCGGGGCGTCGCCAGCACGATCAGCAGGCCGATGGGCACGTTGACGAAGAGGACCCAGCGCCAGTCGAGCCACTCCACGAGCAGTCCGCCCGCCAGCAGGCCGATCGCGCTGCCGCCGGCCGAGACCGCGGCGAACACGCCGAACGCCCTGTTCCGCTCGGGCCCTTCCTCGAACGTCGTGGTGATCAGCGAGAGTGCCGTCGGGGAGGCGATGGCACCGCCGACGCCCTGCAGCGAGCGGGCGGCGAGCAACTGCCAGGATTCCTGCGAGAGTCCGCCGAGCAGGGAGGCGAGCACGAAGAGCAGGACGCCGAACATGAAGACCCGGCGACGGCCGAGGATGTCGCCCAACCGCCCGCCGAGCAGGAGCAGACCGCCGAAGGTCAGCGTGTAGGCGTTGATCACCCAGGACAGGTTCTCGGTCGAGAAGCCGAGCGAGCTCTGGATGTGCGGAAGGGCGATGTTCACGATGGTGATGTCGAGGACCACCATCAGCTGGCAGGAGGCGATGACGAGTAGTGCGATCCCTCTGCCTCGGCCCCGCTCCGGGGACTTGGCAGTTTCCGAGGGTGGTGTCTGAGCGCCCGTCATGGCATGTGTCCTGCGTGTCCGACGTCATGAACGTCGACGTTCGCTGTACCGACGGTAGCCCTGAGCGCCGGGCCTCACCAGTCGATCTTGCGTGTGCCGAATGGCGCCGACGCCACTCGTCACTGGTCGGCGGCGGAACCCTGTTCGGAGAAGGATGCCGTCTGCAGCCGCTGTGATCTCGTGTCGCGCTCGGCGTCGTGCTGCGCCAGCACGGAGAGCAGACCCGCGACCGACAGCCCGGCGTCGGCCGGGTGGCGCAGGCCGGTCCCCGGCTCGATGTGGTACTCGTTCGTGCGCCCCTGCCGGGTGTGGGTGAGGTAACCACCCTGCTCCAGATCGGCGATGATCTTCTGCACGGCCCGCTCCGTGAGTCGGCACCGCGCGGCGATGTCCCGGATACGGGTGTTCTGGTTGTCGGCGATGGCAGCCAGCACGCGGGCGTGGTTGGTGAGGAACGTCCAGCCGGAATGTGTCTCAGGTACTTCACCCATGCGCCACAGCATAGGACCTGTCATTCACGTATTCAAAAGGGCGAAAGAATTTTCATGTATCTCTTGACGTGTGATGCTCGGGAGCTGAGCCTGGGTGGGTTAGAGACGGCCGGATGCCTCAGGAGCGGCTGCCATGCGAGACACTGCCCATTCCGCGCAGTTCGAGAGCGGGTACGAGCCCGTCTGCGCGGCATCGGTCATCGCGGGGAAGGGGCGTCCGCCGGCGCCCCTGAAGATCGAGGCACACCAGGTCGGCGCGCGTACAGCCGTCGTGATCGCCGGCGAGATCGATCTGGACGGCGAACAGCAGCTGGAGCAGGAGCTGCGTCGAGCCCTCGCCGAGTCGGTCACCGGCGTGGATCTCGATCTGAGCGGAGTCGAGTTCTGCGACTGCTCCGGTCTCAACGTCCTGCTGCGCCTGCGTCGGCGTGCGCTGAAGGACACCAAGACCGTCGTCATACAGGCTGCCGACCCGGTGGTCGAGCGACTGCTCACCGTCACTGAGACGTCGTCACTGTTCGAGCCCGCGTTCGTACCCACACATGCACCCACGGGTGAGACCGCCAGGATCACGCCTCTTCCGGGCCAGGACGCGCGCCCCGACAGGACACAACGTCCCACGGAGGAGGACGCGGTGCCCGGCGACACCGAGCGGGACCTGCGCGTGGAAGTCGTCCAGCTCAAGCGCGCCATGCAGACCCGGCCGGTCATCGACCTGGCCCGCGGTGTCCTGATGGCCTCCTTCGGCCTGAGCCCGGAGAACGCCTGGAACGTCCTGGTGGCGGTCTCCCAGAACACCAACACCAAGCTCCACCACCTGGCCCAGGACATGGTGGGCGCCGTCCAGGGCGAACCCCTCCCCGAACCGCTCCAACAACACCTGGCAGCAGCGGTCGCCGAACTCGCCACTCCCCCGCCCACCGACACGACCGACTCCGGCCCCGACAAGGAGAACGAGGGAGCCCCGGAATCAGAGCCGTGAACGGCGCCGGCGGCGACCTCGGGCCCTGCTCCACCCGAACCGCACCACTGCCTCAGCCCTCGTCGAGACGCTCCGTGGACGTCGGTTCCCGGTGCAGTGCCTCTGTCACCTCTCGTTGGTAGTCGGTGTAGGCGGCGCGCAGGGCCGGGGCCGGCCAGGGGGTGGGGAGGAGGTCGCCCGGGAGGACGGGGTCGGTTACCAGGTGGCGGACTATGGCCGCGAAGGTGGCGAAGCGGTCGGCCGGGTGGGTCAGTCGGTCCACGTGGGCCAGTAGTGCGCCCGCGGTGTGGGCCCAGTCGTCGAGTGGCCACAGCGTCGCGGCCAGGGCGCGGTCGGGCTGTTCGGGGCGTGCGGTGAAGCGTTGGGTGAACTCCGTGAGGTGGGCCGGCCAGGGGCGTCGCAGGTTGGCCGGGCGGAGCCAGACGCCCTCGCGCAGTTCCGCCAGCCGCAGGCGGGACAACTCGGCGCGCAGTTCGGCCCGTTCGGCGGGCCCGCGGCCGGTCGCCGTGACGACGACGGTCTCCCACGATCCGTTCCAGGCCCTGGTCCTCGGGTGGACCGCGTCGTCCTGGCGGCGCGGGCGCTCCAGGAGCCGTTCGCTGAGGCGGTAGACCCCGTCGGCGCGGTCCAGGTCGCCCGCCGTCACCATCCGGCTCAGCGCGGCCCGCAGCGTGGAGCCGGCGATACCGAAGGGCTCGACGCTGCGGACCAGGTCCCGTACCGGAAGCTCCGGCGGATGCACGCCGAGCAGAAGGCTCAGGACGACCGACCGCGCGGACAGTGGGCGCAGTTCGACGTCGTCCGGCGACTGAGTGACGTTCATCCGCATGGGTCGCATTGTGCCCGGTCGGGCGCGGCGGGACGTGGGCGCGGCCGTGTCAGGCATGCGTTCGGCGCCGCCCATGTGGGTCGGGAGCGCACCCAGAAGCAGCGTGTTACATCCTTGATGCGGTCGCAGAGATGATGCAACACTGCCCGTATGGTCCCGATACTCGCGCCCGAGCAGTCCGCCACGCACGACGTCACCAACCAGGCTCCGCCCCTCACTCCGTACGACGCCTCCGAAGACGCGGCCCTGCTGGAGGGGCTTCGCCGCGAGGGCGCCGACTGGGCCGAGGACGACGTACGGCGTCTGGGTCGTGTGGCCGGCGGTGAAGAGGCCCAGCTGTGGGGCGAGCAGGCCAACCGCCACGAACCCGAGCTGCGTACGCACGACCGCTACGGCAACCGGATCGACGAGGCCGAGTTCCACCCGAGCTGGCACCGGCTGATGGGGGTGGCGGTGGCCGAGGGCATGGGCGCCTCGCCCTGGGCGGACGACAGGTCCGGCGCCCATGTGGCCCGTACCGCCGGCGGACTGGTGTGGGGCCACACCGAGGCCGGACACGGCTGCCCCACCTCGATGACGTACGCGGCCGTACCCGCTCTGCGGCGACAGCCCGAGCTGGCCGCTGTCTACGAACCCCTGCTGGTCAGCCGGGTCTACGATCCGGGACTGCGCGTCCCGGGCGAGAAGCGCGGACTGCTGGCGGGCATGGGGATGACGGAGAAGCAGGGCGGCTCGGACGTCCGTACCAACACGACGGTGGCCGCGCCGACGGCCGAGCCGGGCGTGTTCACGCTGCGCGGCCACAAGTGGTTCACGTCGGCGCCGATGTGCGACGTGTTCCTGGTCCTCGCCCAGGCGCCCGGAGGCCTGTCCTGCTTCCTCGTGCCGCGGATCCTGCCGGACGGCACCCGCAACACGTTCCGCATCCAGCGGCTGAAGGACAAGCTCGGCAACCGTTCCAACGCCTCCTCCGAGCCGGAGTTCGACAACACCGTCGCCTGGCTGGTCGGCCCCGAGGGGCAGGGCGTGAAGACGATCATCGAGATGGTCAACTGCACGCGTCTGGACTGCGTGATGATGAGCGCGACGCTCATGCGCAAGACCCTTGTTGAGGCGGGCCACCACACGAAGCACCGCGGCGCCTTCGGGGCTCTTCTGATCGACCAGCCCCTCATGCGCAACGTACTGGCCGACCTGGCACTGGAGTCCGAGGCCGCCACGACGCTCACCCTGCGGCTCGCGGGTGCCGCCGACCGCGCGATCCGCGGCGACGCGCAGGAGTCGGCGTTCCGCAGGATCGCCACCGCCGTCGGCAAGTACTGGGTGACCAAGCGCGGCCCGGCCTTCACCGCCGAGGCCCTGGAGTGCCTGGGCGGCAACGGCTATGTGGAGGAGTCGGGCATGCCCCGCCACTACCGCGAGGCGCCCCTGCTCTCCATCTGGGAGGGGTCGGGCAACGTCAACGCGCTCGATGTGCTGCGTGCCCTCGGCCGGGCGCCCGACACCGCCGAGGCCCTGTTCGCCGAACTCGCCCTGGCGCACGGGGCAGACGCCCGGCTCGACGCGGCCGTGCTCCGGCTCAAGGACCAGCTGTCCGACGTGGCGGGAGCCGAGACGGGCGCCCGTCGGCTGGTGGAGCTGATGGCGCTGGTCCTGCAGGGCCCGCTCCTGGCCCGCCACGCCCCGGCCGCCGT
>NZ_JAPWHT010000454.1:0-8286 GCF_027270795.1 Streptomyces sp. ActVer | reverse complement strand
GGCGAGCGCCGCGCCGAGCGGGTCGCCCGCGCGCGGGCCGTGCGCGACCGAGATCTGCCGCGGCCCGGTGGCCCGTACGAATCCGGGCTCGCCGGTGACCGGGGAGGCCCACACCCGGCCGGTGTCCGGGTCGGCCGCGCCGAGCACGAGCATCGGCTGGAGTTCCAGGAAGGCGGCGGCCACCGGTCGCAGCCCCTCCCCGATGGACCGTCCGACATGGTCGGCCATGTCACGCACGCCGACGCGGTCCTGCACCGCACGCGAGCCCGAGTGGTAGGTCACGGTGTCCTCCTCCTGTCGGTTCGGGCTAGAAGAAACCGCAGGTCGGAGCCTCGCCCGACGGAGCCGGCGCCCCCTCCACGCCATGGGCCGTGGAGATCTCCAGGCGCGTGCCGTCCGGGTCGTGGAAGAAGATGCCGCCGGACGCGGCGCCCTCGCGATGGGCCACGACGCCCTCGTGGGCGAACTCCACGCCCTGGGCTCGCAGCGCCGTCTCGTACGCCCTGACCTGCTCGACCGTGTCGACCTCCAGGGCCAGGTGGTGCAGCCCCGCGCCGGTCGCCGCGTATCCGTGGTCGGCCTGCTGCCACAGCGTGAGTACGGGACGGCCGTCCTCGCCGAGGAACGCGTACCGCCGGTCCTCCTCCTTGCCCTCGCCGATCACCGTGAAGCCGAGGACGTCCCGGTAGAAGGCGAGCGAGCGGTCGAGGTCCGT
This sequence comes from Streptomyces sp. ActVer, assembly GCF_027270795.1. Taxonomy (NCBI): domain Bacteria; kingdom Bacillati; phylum Actinomycetota; class Actinomycetes; order Kitasatosporales; family Streptomycetaceae; genus Streptomyces; species Streptomyces sp. ActVer. Next base: position 7,571 of record NZ_JAPWHT010000454.1, on the reverse strand, counting down.
GACGTTCAGGCCGGTGTGGCCGATGCGCAGTGCGGTGGTCGTCGACATGGCACTCCCCTTGTGTCGGGCCCAGGGCGGGCTAACCGTTGTAGGCAACTTTAAGAGTTAGAATCGGCGAACGTCAACCGGTCACATACCCTTGACCGGTTAGCAGGGGCCGGTCGACGCGCACCGGCCGGGGAAGCAGGGAGCCGCCAGATGTCCGTCGCCGCCCGGGATCCACGTCCGCTCACCGGCGAGCCGCTCTCGCTGGACCTGCTCAACACGCGGTGGATGCACGAGGGCGTGGCCCAGGACCTGCTGACGGACACCGACGGGCTCGCGGTGTGGCTGGCCGCCAACGCGCTGGACTTCACGGCCGACGAGGCGACCCTGCGCCATGCGCTGACGGCACGGGACGCCCTGCGGGCCGCCGTGGACGGATCCCTCGCGGAGGGCGCGGGCCGCGTCGACGCCGTGCTCGCGCACGGGCGGATCAGGGCGACCCTGACCGCGGAGGGACCGGGCGAGGCCGCCGAGTTCCGCGACCCGTCCTGGGGGCCGGCCTGGCTCGCGGCCCGCGACTACTTGGAACTGCTGGACACCGCCCCCGACCGCATCCGGCACTGCGCCCACGAGGCGTGCGTCCTGCACTTCTTCGACACCTCGCGGAACGGCACCCGACGCTGGTGCTCGATGGCCGCCTGCGGCAACCGCGCGAAGGCGTCCCGCCACTACGCGCGCACGCGAGAGGGCTGAGCCCTACGGGAATGTCCGCCCATACGCCACTATGCCCGCGGTGGCGTATGGCGGAAGTACGCCATGGACACTTCACGCCACGGTCAACCCTCCCCAAACATCCATCACTTGGGTAAAGCTGAGCGGTCATCCGGGTTCACATACCGGACTGGGGCGATCGTTCCGATCGTCAACGGACTTTCCTTTACCTACAAGGATGCTGATGACCCCCAACCCTCAGCGAGCTCCGATCACCGGCGCGAGACGTGCGGCGCGCCTAGCCGTGGCCGCCGGGCTCGTGGCCGCACTCTCCGCGGCGGGGCCGATACCCATGGCCTTCTCCGCGGACGATCCGGGTACTCCCGTCGACACATCGGTCAAGTCCGCGAGCGGCAAGCTCGGTTCGGACGACGCCGACCTCCTCGCCGAGGCCGAGGCCGGCGGCGACAAGAACGTCACGATGATGGTCGCCACCGCGCCGGGGCGGACCGAGCAGGTCGCGGACCAGCTGGACGCGGTGAAGGGCGGCTCCGTGGGCCGTACCTACGACAAGCTCGGCTACGTCCGCGCCACCGTCCCGACCGCCAAGGCCGACGCGGCCATCAAGGCGGCCGCCAAGCTCTCCTCCGTGCACGGCATCGACCTGCGCCAGGAGATCGCGCTGGACGACCCGACGCCGTCCGGCGACACGGCCAAGGGTGCCAAGAAGGCCCCGACGGCCGGCGCCTACCCGGCGCCCGGCAAGAACACCCCCGCCGAGAACCCGTACAACCCGTCGTTCGAGACGGGTGCCGTCGACTTCGTGAAGAAGAACCCGAAGGCGGACGGCCGGGGCATCACCATCGGCGTCCTCGACTCCGGTGTGGACCTGGCGCACCCCGCGCTGCAGAAGACCACCACCGGCGAGCGCAAGATCGTCGACTGGGTGACGTCCACCGACCCGATCATCGACGGCGACGCGTCCTGGCGCGCGATGCTGACCTCCGTGTCCGGGCCCACGTTCAGCTTCAGCGGCAAGACCTGGACCGCGCCCGCGGGCAGCTACCGGGTGAACCTCTTCCGCGAGTCCGCGACCGCCGGCGGCGACGCGGCCGGCGACGTGAACCGCGACGGCGACACCACCGACGCCTGGGGTGTCCTGTACGACGCGGCGGCCGGCACGGTCCGTGTCGACTCCAACGGCAACAGCGACTTCACCGACGACGCGCCGATGAAGCCGTACAAGGACGGCTACCAGATCGGCTACTTCGGTACCGACAATCCGGCCACCGACGTGGTCGAGCGGCAGCCGTTCGTCGTGGAGATCCGCAAGGACGTCCCGATGGACCCGCTGGGCGGCGACTGGCTCGGCCAGAAGCGCGACTTCGTCAACATCGGCCTGATAGCGAGCGAGCACGGCACGCACGTCGCCGGCATCACCGCCGCGAACGGGCTGTTCGGCGGCAAGATGAACGGCGCCGCGCCCGGTGCGAAGGTCGTCTCCTCCCGCGCCTGCCTCTTCGGCCCCAGCTGCACCAACGTCGCGCTCACCGAGGGCATGATCGACCTCGTCGCCAACCGCGGCGTCGACATCGTCAACATGTCCATCGGCGGCCTCCCGGCGCTGAACGACGGCAACAACGCGCGCGCCGAGCTCTACACCCGCCTGATCGACACCTACGGCGTCGAGCTGGTCATCTCGGCCGGCAACTCGGGCCCCGGCGCCAACACGATCGGCGACCCCGGCCTGGCCGACAAGGTCATCTCGGTCGGCGCGTCCATCTCCAAGGAGACCTGGGCCTCCAACTACGGCTCGGCCGTCGAGAAGAAGTACGCGATGCTGCCCTTCTCCTCGCGCGGCCCGCGTGAGGACGGCGGCTTCACGCCGACGCTGACCGCGCCCGGTGCCTCCATCAACACCACGCAGACCTGGCTGCCCGGCGGCCCGGTCGCCGAGGCGGGCTACTCTCTGCCGGCCGGCTACTCGATGCTCCAGGGCACCTCGATGGCGTCCCCGCAGGCCGCGGGCGCCTCCGCGCTGCTGCTGAGCGCCGCGAAGCAGAAGAACATCGACCTGACGCCCGCCAAGCTGCGCACCGCGCTCACCTCGACCGCGGACCACATCAGCGGCACGCAGGCGTACGCGGAGGGCGCGGGCCTCATCAACGTCCCGGACGCCTGGGACTCGATCCGTGACGGCGCCACCGCCCACGAGTACACGGTGAAGGCCCCGGTCGACACCGCGATCGACTTCGCGCTCAAGACCCCGGGCTTCGGCACGGGCCTCTACGACCGCGAGGGCGGCCTCAAGGTCGGCCAGAAGAAGACGTACGACGTCACCATCACCCGTACGACCGGTGCCGACCGTGCGATCCGGCACGAGCTGCACCTGGAGAACAACCGGGACGACACGTTCAGGATCGTCGGCAGTGACGAGGTCTCGCTGCCGCTGAACAAGCCGGTGACGGTGAAGGTCGCGGCCAAGGCCGAGAACTCCGGTCTCAGCAGCGCGATCCTGGAGGTCGACGACCCGAAGACCGAGGGCATCGACAAGCAGGTCCTCACCACGGTCGTGGTCTCCGCCCCGCTGAAGTACACCTACTCGGCGTCCGGCACGGTCCAGCGCAACTCCAGCAAGTCGTACTTCGTGACCGTCCCCGAGGGTGCCAAGACCCTTGAGGTCGCGATCGGCGGGCTGAAGGACAAGAGCCAGACCCGGTTCATCGCCATCCACCCGTACGGCGTTCCGGTCGACAACACCTCGACGCCGTTCTGCTACAACAACTACCTCGACGGCAACGGCTGCAGGCCCGACGTGCGTTCGTACGCCGACCCGCAGCCCGGCGTCTGGGAGATCGAGGTCGAGTCGCGCCGTACGTCGCCGGTGCTCGACAACCCGTACAAGCTGAACGTCGAGGTGCTCGGCGCCGACTTCGACCCGGCGGTCGTGACCGTCCCCGAGGCCAAGGTCGGCACGCCGGCCCCGGTCTCCTGGAAGGTGACGAACAAGCTCGTCCCGGTCGACGGTTCGCTCAAGGGCGGCCCGCTCGGCTCCTCCAAGAACGCCCGGCCGACCATCGCCGACGGCGCCACGGACACCACCACGGTGGACGTGCCCGCGGGCGCCGGTTCGCTCGACGTCACCATCGGCAACGTCTCGGACGCCGCGGCGGACCTCGACCTGACCGTCTACGACGCTCAGGGCAACCAGGTCGGCCAGTCGGCGGACGGCGACTCCGAGGAGTCCGTCTCCGTCCCGTCGCCCACCGCCGGCACGTACACCATCGAGGTCGTCGGCTACGCGATCCCGGCGGGCTCCACGGCGTACGACTACCTCGACGTGTACTTCGCGCCTTCGCTGGGCGAGGTCCAGGTCGACTCGACACCCGTGAAGCTCGGCACCGGGGCCACCGCCTCGGTCGAGGCGAAGGTCGTCGCGAACGCGGCGCCGCCGGAGGGCCGGACGTTCTTCGGGCGCGCTCAGCTCGTGAACGCCCGGGGCACGGTGGCCGGTGCCGGCAGCGTGCTGATCGAGAAGGTCACGCCGTAGCGTCGTGACCCTGTGAACGGCCTTGCTCTCTGAGCGGCTCGCTCTCCGTACGAGAAGGGCGGGCGTCCGGTCCCACCGGGCGCCCGCCCTTCTCGTCGTCCGCCGGTCCTATCCCCCGTTCGGGCCCGCGCACTTCATCCCCCGCGCTCCCGGCAGCGCGTCCACGATGCCCTTGCGGGCGTCGCCGACTCCCCAGCCGGTCTCCCAGTCCTGCCGGTCCTGCGGGTACACCGGCACCCGCACCAGGGTGTACGTGCCGACCTTCAGGTCCGCCCTTGCACTGTCGAGCAGCGTGACGGTGATCGTCGGGTGGTCCACCACGGACTGCTCGGGCCGGTAGTAGCGCTTCACCTTCAGCACGACGCGTACGTTCCCGTCGTCGGTGGGCGTGATGCTCTGTACGGTCCCCTCGACGAGGACCTTCGAGCACGCTAGGTGCATCTCCGGCGAGTACAGCGACGAGTCGCCCGCGCCGGAGTCCTCCTTCGCGGCCGACGAGTCGGAGGAACCGCCGGCGCCGCCGCCCCCCTGCACGCCGAGCCACACCATCCCGCCGAGCATCGCCGTGCCCGCGCCCACCACGAGGGTGCCGAGAGCCACGCCCGCGTAACGCCGGTACCAGGGTGGCTGTGACGGCCTGACCGGTTTCGGTGCCCTGAGCGACTTCGGTTTCCCGAGCGGCCTGGGTGTCCTGCGCGGCTTCGGTTTCCCGAGCGGTACGGGTGCCGGGGACGGCTCGGCTTCGGACCGCCCGCCTTCCACGGCCGGTGTCCGCGTACTCGCCGCCTCCGTACCCGGTGTCTCCGCGGCCAGCGTGTCGCCCATGAGCCGCAGCTGTTCCCTGAGCTGGGCGATGTCCGCGAGCGCGGACCGGTGCTCCGCCAGGAACTCCGCGTCGTCCCGGGCGTCCTCGGGGAGGGGTCCGTCCGTGAGCGCGGCCATCAGCGCGTCCGTTCCTTCGTACTCGGCCACGTCACACCACCTCGTCCTCGTGCAGGCGGGCGCGCAGCGCGCGGACCGCCGTGTGCAGCCTGCTCTTGACCGTGCCCTCCGGGATGCCGAGCTCCTCGGCGATGCCACGGACGGGCAGGTCGGCGTAGAAGCGCAGCACGAGGATCTGCCGCTGGGCGTCCGGCAGTTCGTCCAGGCCCTGGGCCACCGCGAGCGACATCACCTTCGTGTCGTCGCCCGAGTCGTCCTCGGTGTGCGGCGACTGCCTCAGCGAGGCCAGCCGCTCACCGATCCGCTCCTGGCGGCGCCTGGCGCGATGCCAGTCCATCGCCAGGTTCGAGGCGACGACCGCCGCCCACGCCGACACGTCACGCGGCGCCTCCGCCCCGCTCGCCGCGCGCTCCAGGAGCCGCAGCCGGACCTGCTGCACCCCGTCCGGCAGGTCCGCCTGCGGCACCCCGCCGAGCGCGAGCACGGCTCGCACCCGGCGCTCCTGGGCCGCGTCCAGGGGGTCGTCGAGCGTCCCCCCGGCGCTCTCCCAGCCCCCCAGGACGCGGCGGGCTTTTCTGCGCAGCACAGCCACCCCTCCCCTCGCCGCGTTTTCTCTATGACGCCGCTGGTGCGGGAAACGTTCGGCCCGATTCCGGGAATCTTCAGAACCGGGAGTCGAATGTCACACCGGTACGGAAACCGGGCCGAGCACTCGGCTCTCACCCCGGCCCGACCCGTCCCAGTCCTCGGTCTACGAGGTCAAAGGATTGGACAGGCGGGCCGGGGTGAGACGCATGATGGAACACTGGCCAGTAATGCACAGGCAAAAGGAGTCGCCGTGAAGGTAGGAATCGTCGGAGCCACCGGTCAGGTCGGCACGGTCATGCTCAAGATCCTCGCTGAGCGGGACTTCCCGATGGAGACGCTGCGGCTGTTCGCCTCGGCGCGGTCGGCCGGTTCGACGATCGACTACAAGGGCTCGGCCGTGACCGTGGAGGACGCCTCCACCGCCGACTACAGCGGCCTGGACATCGTCCTGTTCTCCGCGGGCGGCGCCACCTCCAAGGCCCTCGCCGAGAAGGTAGCCTCCCAGGGTGCCGTCGTGATCGACAACTCGTCGGCGTGGCGCAGGGACCCGGAGGTCCCCCTCGTGGTCTCCGAGGTCAACCCGCACGCGATCGCCGACCGCCCCAAGGGCATCATCGCCAACCCGAACTGCACGACGATGGCCGCGATGCCGGTGCTCAAGCCGCTCCACGAGGAGGCGGGCCTCGAAGCGCTGATCGTCGCGACGTACCAGGCCGTGTCCGGGTCGGGGCTCGCGGGCGTGGCGGAGCTGCACGGTCAGGTGCAGAAGGTCGTGGCGGACGCGGACAAGCTGACGCACGACGGCTCCGCGGTCGACTTCCCCGAGCCTGGCGTCTACAAGCGCCCCATCGCCTTCAACGTCCTCCCGCTCGCGGGTTCGATCGTCGAAGACGGTCTGAACGAGACCGACGAGGAGCAGAAGCTCCGCAACGAGTCCCGCAAGATCCTGGAGATCCCGGCCCTCAAGGTCTCCGGCACGTGTGTCCGTGTCCCCGTCTTCTCGGGCCACTCGCTCCAGGTCAACGCCCGCTTCGCGCGTCCGCTGTCCGTGGAGCGCGCGACGGAGCTCCTCGCGGGCGCCCCGGGTGTCGCCCTCTCCGACATCCCGACCCCCCTCCAGGCCGCCGGGCAGGACCCGTCGTTCGTCGGCCGCATCCGCACCGACGAGACCGTCGACCACGGTCTCGCCCTCTTCGTCTCGAACGACAACCTCCGCAAGGGCGCCGCGCTGAACGCGGTCCAGATCGCGGAGCTGGTGGCAGCGGACCTCAAGGCCTGACGGTCCCCCCACTACGGGTTCGCCGTGGCTGATCGCGCAGTTCCCCGCGCCCCTCAAAAGGGGCGCGGGGAACTGCGCAGTCTTTTGGGGGTTCGGGGCGGAGCCCCTGAGTAGGTGACGGTGGGGGTCCCCCCGCTCGAGCGAAGCCGAGAGTGGGGGGAGGGTAGGGGCGGCGGGGGCGAAAAGCCCTACGGCCGCCGCACCTCGTACAGGAAGCAGCCGTACTCCACCGCACGGACGTGCACCAGAGCCACCTCGGGATCGGCGAAGGCCTCGGAGAAGGCCGCGTCCAGCGATTCGTCGGGCGTCGACGGGAGGTCGAGAAGACGCCCCCCGAGGATGCGCCCCTCGCCGGAGTACCGCCGCACGGTACGCAGAACCCCGGGCCGAGCGAACGGATACCGCCCACCCCCCAACGGCCCCCCGCACTCCTCGGCGTGCACGAACACGGGCCCCTGCTCGTCGTACGCCCCCGGCCCGACCCCCACCCCCGCGGCCCACCGCCGCAACGGAGCG
>NZ_JAPWHT010000453.1:0-8322 GCF_027270795.1 Streptomyces sp. ActVer | reverse complement strand
CGCGTTCGCCTCCGCCGGACTCCAGGTCGTCGTGACCGTCGACGGCGAGGAGCGGCCGCTGTCACCCGGGGTGGACCTGACCGCCTTCCGGATCGTGCAGGAGGCGCTCACCAACGTCGCCAAACACGCCGGCGCGAGGACGGCGCAGGTGGAGCTCGCGTACGCCCACGACCGGCTGACCCTCAAGGTCAGCGACAACGGCGGCGCCACCGCGCCCCCACCGGCTCCCGGCGGCAGGTTCGGTCTCATCGGCATGCGGGAGCGCGCCCAGTCCGCCGGCGGCCGTCTCCAGGCGGGCCACCGCCCCGAGGGCGGCTTCGCCGTCACGGCCGAACTCCCGGTCCACTCCTGACTCCCCAACCGCTCCCGACCTCGGAAGGGCCCCGATGACCATCCGTGTGCTGCTCGCCGACGACCAGACCCTGCTGCGGGCGACCTTCCGGATACTGATCGACTCCTGCGAGGACCTGGAGGTGGTCGACGAGGCCGACGACGGCGGGAAGGCCGTCGAACTCACCCGCCTCCACCGCCCCGACGTCGTCCTCATGGACATCCGCATGCCCGGCACCGACGGTCTCGCCGCGACGGGCGCCATCTGTGCCGATCCGGACCTGGCGGCCACGCGTGTCCTGATCCTCACCACGTTCCAGACCGACGAGCACGTCGCCCGGGCGCTGCGCGGCGGAGCGAGCGGCTTCCTCGGCAAGAACGTCACCGCCGACGCGCTCCTCGACGGCATCCGCACCGTGGCCTCCGGCGAGGCGCTCCTGTCCCCCGCCGCCACGCGTTCCCTCATCACCCGCTTCCTCGCCACCCCCGACTCCGGCGCCGATCCGGCACTCCTCGGGGACCTGGCCGCCCTCACCGCCCGTGAGCGCGAGGTGATGGCCCTCGCCGCGGACGGCAAGTCCAACACCGAGATCGCGGAGGAACTGTTCCTCAGCCCGCTGACCGTACGCACCCACATCCAGCGGGCCAAGACGAAACTGGGCGCCCGCGACCGCGCCCAACTGGTCGTCTTCGCCTACCGGTCCGGGCTCGTACGGCCTCCGCACTGAGACGTGACGGCGGGCCGATCCGTGACGGCACCTTCGGGCTCGGTCCCGTACGGGGAGCCGCGCCCGGGCCCGCTTGTGGTGGGCGCCACACCCGGGCCGTGGAGCTCCACCCGGCCGACGCCCACAGGGCTCGTCGCCAGCACTTTCCCTCCGCCGGCTCCCAGGGCATCGTGCGCGCGGCAGACCCCGTGGTAGTCCAACTCCCGTGCCAATCGGTCAAGTTCAGCCATTCACAGGTGTGGCGGCGGCATGATGTGCGGCATGGACCAAGCCAACACGGTCATCTGGGCGACCGCTCTGGGCATAGGGGGAACCTTGACCGCCGGACTGACCGGACCGCTTCTCCATGCCAGGTCCTCACGTCGGCAGGCACAGCAGCAGGAGACCTTCCAGGTCCGGCACCGTCTGCGCGACGAGCGGCGTGCCGCCTTCGCGACCGTGCTCGACGAGTGTGAGGCGTTCCGGCAGAGCATCAACGCCGTCATCGAGGCCCGCGTGGCTCTCGAATGGCGGAGCGAGGACGAGCATCGAGGTCTGTGGGAGCCGACCATGGACGCCCTGGGCGCGCTGGGCAGAGCGGCCACGAACGTCGCCATCACCGGCCCCGCGCCGATGGGTGAGCTGGCCGACACCGTCCATGCGGCGGCCGTCCGGCAGACGGACGTCTGGCGCATGCGGCTGGATCTCGACGACCGCCTCGTGCAGAACGGTCAGGCGGACAGTGACCTCATCGACGCCCGCAGACAGTTCATCGCAGCGGCCGAGAAGATCCTGGCTCCGCCCGACCGGGGCGCCCGGCAGCGGGGCATGCTGCGGCGTTCGCGGTGACGAGGGCGTTCCGCGGCGTCGGCAGGATCTGGCGACGGACATCGAGCGTGGCGGCGACGCCCTGAACTGTTCGGGCTGGGCGAGGCACACAGCGGCGCGTTCGTGACAGGTGCGACCGTCTCGAACACCGTCGGGCTGGCCCTCGCTCGGGAGTGGCTGGGCGAGCGTCTGGGGGTTTCCGTGTCCGAGGCGGGAGTCGCCGCCCTCGGGCCGGTCGACGTACTGTCCGGCAGCCCGCACTCCAGCATCCCCAAGGCCCTGTCCGTCCTGGGCATCGGCCGCGACCGGCTGCGTACGGTGCCGGTGCTGCCCGGTGGCCGGGAAGCCGTCGACGTGGCGCGGCTGGCCGAGGCGCTCGACGAGCTGGACGGGCGCCCGGCCGTCGTCGTGGCCAATGCCGGGACCGTGAACACGGTGGACTTCGACGACCTGCGGGCGATCGCGGCGCTCAAGGAGCGGTACGGCTTCTGGCTGCACGTGGACGCCGCCTTCGGCGGTTTCGCCGCGCTGTCCCCCGAGCACGCGCATCTGACCGACGGCCTCGACGCCGCCGACTCGGTCTGCGTCGACCTTCACAAGTGGCTCAACGTCCCCTATGACGCGGCCGTGCAGTTCACCCGCCACCGGGATCTCCAGGTGCGGGTCTTCCACAACGCGTCGCCGTATCTCGGACTGCCCACCGGGGAGCCCGACTTCGTCCACCTCACACCCGAGAACTCACGCCGGCTGCGCGCGCTCCCCGCCTGGTTCTCACTCGCCGCGTACGGCCGCGAAGGACACCGGGAGATCGTCGAACGGAACATCGCGCTCGCCCGGCGCCTCGGCGACCGGATCACCGCCGCACCGGGCCTGCGGCTGCTCGCGCCGGTCCGCCTGAACGTCGTCTGCTTCACGCTCGACGGGGACCCCACCCGGGAGCGGGTGCACGCGCTGGGCCGGGCCGTCGCCGAATCCGGCGAGGCGTTCATGACGCCGACCTTCTACGAGGGGACGCACGCGCTGCGGGCCGCGTTCAGCAACTGGCGTACGACAGAGGCCGATACGGACCGGGTGGCGAATGCCCTGGAGCATGCGGTCAGCTCCTTGTGACGGGTACTGCTCCGAGGGGCTGTTCGTGGGGCAGTTCACGGCGTCCGCGGACCGGAGAGAGGAACACCGGCAGGAAGGCCGTGGCGAGCAGTCCGGCGCCGACCCACAACGTGGCGCGCACACCGGCCAGTTCACCGATCAGCCCCGCCACGGCCGCACCGACGGCGAGGGCCCCGGTGAGGACGAACCTGAACGTCGCGTTCATTCGGCCGAGGAGCGCGTCCGCGGTCATCCGCTGGCGCAGGCTCACCCCGAGCACGTTGTCCACGCCCGTCTTGAACAGGACGAGCACTCCCCCGGCACCCGCGAGCCACAGCCACGGCCCGCGGTCGATGAGCGGGACGAGGAGTCCGGCGGGCGCGAGACACAGGCCCATGACGCCGAGGGTACGGCCGTATCCGAGGCGCCCGGCGAGAGGGCGGGCGCAGCGGGCGCCGAGCAGGAGGCCGATGCCGCCCGCCGCCCAGTACAGGCCCAACGCGCTTGCGGGCAGGCCGAGTTCGCGCACGAAGAGCACGTGGGAGCATGGTGTTGATGATCTGCGAACCCAGGTTGGTGAGGGCCGCGGTGAGCGCGAGGGCGCGCAGCTCCACGTTGCCGAAGACGTGGCGGACCCCTTCGCCGATCTGCTTGCGCAGTCCGACCGTACGGACCGGTGCGGGAGGCGCCTGATCGGGGCGGACCCGGGTGAGCTGGAGTGCGGAGCCCAGATGGCTGGCCGCCGTGCAGAGAACGGCCACCGGCGCGGTGAGGAACTGGACCAGCGCGCCGCCCGCGCTCCGGCCGGCCACGTTGCTCACGGCCATGAGGCTCATCATGGCGGCGTTGGCCTGCACGAGGGCGTCGCGTCCGACGAGTCCGGGCAGGGTGCTCTGCGAGCCGACATCGAAGAAGACGGTGGCGCAGCCGTTCAGCAGCACCACCGCGTACAACTGGCCCAGCGTGAGCGCGTCCAGCCACCAGGCCAGCGGGACGGAGGCGAACAGGGCGGCCCGCGCCAGGTCGCCCACGATCAGCACCCTGCGGTGACGCATCCGGTCCACCCAGGCTCCGGCGGGCAGGCCGATGAGCAGGAAGGCGAGCGTGCTCAATGTGGCCAGGGCGCCGACCTGGCCGGGGCTCGCGTCGAGTTCGGCCACGGCGATCAGCGGGACGGCGACATAGCTGACGTTCGTGCCGAGCTGACTGAGTGCGGTCGCACTGAAGAGCGTCCTGAAGTCGGCCGTCCGCCATGGGGAGTTGGGCTGCATGATCCACAACCGTGCCCGACCTCGACAGCGCAGCACAAGTGAAGAGTTCTCCATACAGCTTTAAGCAGAGCTACGTTGTTGCGGTCCCGGCCGCCTCCGGGCGGGTCGCGGCCTGAACGGCTCTTCCCCCTTGAGTCCCACTGTGCTTGTCTGGGGGCCGTTTTCGGTGGCCGGGGCGGGAGTTGCCGTATGCGTAAGCCGTGGATGGTGGGGGTACTGGCCGGGTTACTGCTGCTCGGCGCGTGCGGGGACCCCTCGTCCGGACCCGAGTCCGGGGCACCCGTCCCCTCGGCGCCCAAGGCGTCCTCGACCACGCATCAGCGGCCGGCCGCCACGCCCGGGACCGACACTGAGGCCGAGCCCAACTCTGGGGCCGGGGCCGGCTCCAGTACCGGGGCCGGGGCACCCTCACAGCGTTCCCGCCCCACCGTCCTCTACCTCGGCGACTCCCTCGCCATGGAGAACCAGAAGGTCCTCGGCGGCCTGATGCGCGACGAGTTGAAGGCGCGCTACACCAGCGCCCCCTACTCGGGCACCACGCTCTGCGACTACCTGGAAGGCACGGGCAAGGACTCGCTCGTGCCGCCCAAGGACAAGGCCGCCGCGCTGGTACGCACGCTGCGGCCGGACTTCGTGGTGCTGCAGTTCTGGGGCAACGCGTGGGGCTACACGCCGTGCATGGACGGCATCACCCACGACAAGGCGCGGGACAAGTACTTCGCGCGTTACACCGCCGACGCACGACGGCTGACCGACCAGATCGCGGGCGCGGCGGGCGGAGACCGGCCGAAGGTCGTCTGGGTGCTCCAGGGGCCGGACCCCATGACGCCCGACCGGGTCCGCCGCGTCAACGCCGTCTACGAGCGGCAGGCCGCCGCCTCCGGGGACATGCTCGCGGACGCCGGAAAGGCGGTGAGCCCGGCCTCGGCCCGCTACACCTGGAGCCAGTACCTGCCGTGCACCGCGTACGAACGCGAGCACTCGGCGTACTGCACCCAGCCGGGCAGCGGCCGGACCGCCCTGCACATCGACGACGACTACCTGCACTTCTGCCTGGCCCCCACCACCACGACGCCCAGGCCCTGCCCGGTCCGCTCCCCCGGCATCCTGCGCATCACCCGGGCGATCACCGGCGCCGTGGCCGCACAGCTGAACTGACCTGCCCTTGCCGGGGCGGGCCCGGTCCCAGGTGCGAGGCGATCCAGCGGCTGGGGAACCCGTTCCCGCCGGGCCGCAGGGACACCGCCCGACCTGCGGACGCGCCTCCTGACACGGACCAGGGTCAGAAACTCACGAAGCGCTACTGGTCGCCCGTCCCCAGCTCGGACTCGACCAGCCGGTAAAGGTGCCGACGGGCGTCCTGTGTGCTCAGTTCGGGTGACTGGCGCAGTCGCTGGAGGGCCAGTCCGTCGGAGAGGGCGGCGAAGCGGACGGTGAAGCCGGCCGGGTCCGCGCAGACGAACTCCCCGTCGGCGACGCCTCGTTCGACCAGTGCGCGGATCTGGCTGTGCCAGTCCTCGTACCGCTTGGCCTGGCCGCTCGCGAAGGCCTGCTCGGGGTCCTGGTCGCGGTCGCCCGCGCTCCAGTAGTCGAACCACATGCGCCAGTGCCGGTCGGTGTCCTCCGTGAACAGCGCGTCGATCAGCAGCCGCAGCGCCTCACCGCTGCCGGCCGCCTGCTCGGCGGCCTCGTTCAGCGCCGCGTAGTAGCGCTCGATGTGCAGCACCATCGCCTCGGAGAGGATCTCCTGCACACTGCCGAAGTGGTACGTGACCGTACCCACCGACACCCCGGCCGCGGCGGCGACGTCCCGGACGCCCACGGACGCGTACCCGCGCTCGGCGATGAGCGGGACGGCCGCCTCCACGATGAGCCGGCGGCGGACCTCGGTGGGCTGGCGGGTGCGGTCGGCGGCGGCGACGGCACGGCGGGGCGTCTTCGCGGCCTTCACGCCGACGTCCTCGGGGTGGTGCGGTGCCATGCGCGCTTGACCACTGTCTCTCCGTCCGCCCGTGTTTCCATGCGACTGTCCATGATGAACTCCGTGGCCGTGGCCCGCAGCTCCGTACGCGTCATGATCTCAGCGTCCCAGTCGTCGCCGCGCCGCAGCCGGATCGTCCACTCGGAGACGGCCACCGCCGACAGCGGATCGTCGGCCCGTATCCGGTACGTCTCGCGTGCACTCTCCTCGTAGCGCAGCCCGTCCGGGTAGACCCGCGATCCGCCGTAGTTGGGGTCGACCTCCAGCGTCCACTCGCCCTTCGCGACGTCGCAGGTGACCAGCCGCTCCGGCGTCGCCTCGGCGGGGCGCTCGTAGGTGACGGACAGCGGCGGAGCCTGCTCGGGTTCCTCGAAACGGATGGGCGCCCGGCCCTCGTCCCCGTCCGACGCGGGATCCCGTACGGGCAGGAGCAGCGCGCTGCCGACAGGCAGTACGGCCAACTGACCGCGCTCGCCGTGCGGCCACACCCAGGGCCAGTACGTGTCCGAGACGGCGACCCTGATGCGGTGCCCGGGCGGAAAGGCGTACCCGATGCCGTTGAGCTCGAACTCCACGGTCTCGTACGTGCCCGGGGTCCACTCCACGGCCCGGTCACGCCCGTGCCTGCTCAGCAGGTTGAGGACGCCACGGGTGACGAGGGTGGACGAGCCGTCGGGCGCGACGTCGCAGACACGGGCGACGACGTGGGCGCGCGGTGTCGCGCTGTCGAGACGGAGCCGGACGCGCGGACGTCCCAGGATCTCCACCCTCCCGTCCAGCGGAGCCGAGTCGAAGCAGACCGAACGGCCGTCCTCCTCCCGCTGATCGGGCGGCAGATCGCTCTCGTTGCCGAACGGGAAGAAGCGGCCGGCGTCGAGACCGGTGTGCTGCGGAGACCGTACGAGGACGGGGGTGTCGCTGCCCCCGAGCGGCCGCGCATCCCAACTGACCGAGGGCGAGGGCCAGTTGTCGTCGCCCACCCAGCGTCCGGGCATCTCGTCGTACGAAGTGGCGGGCGGGACCGGGTCGTTCAGCCAGGCGCGCAGTTTCGGCTCGCGCATGACGCCGGTGTCCTCGCCCTTGAGGTGCTGGTCCCACCAGCGGAGGGTCTCCTGGAGGAACCCGATGGCCGGGCCGGGCGGCAGGCCGCGGTCCGGGTACTGATGCGACCAGGGCCCGACGATCCCCCGTACACGGTCGTCGGGCAGGTGTTCCACGAGCCGCAGCACGGTGTCGCGGTAGGGGTCGTTCCAGCCGCCGACGGCCAGGACCGCCGCGTCGATCGCCGAGTAGTCCTCGCAGACGCTGCCGTGCCGCCAGTAGTCGTCGCGTTGCTGGTGTGCCAGCCAGGTGTGCAGGAAGGGGTCGAGCGCTTCGAGGCGCTCGCGCCACATCGGCAGCCAGCGGTCCCCGCCCACGCTCGTCGGGTCCGGCGGGCGGGCGGCGAACGCCAGCATCGTGCCCGCCCAGGCGAGCATGTCGATGCCGAGGACGGCGCCGCCCGTGTAGTGCACGTCGTTGTCGTAGCGGTCGTCCGTCGAGCAGACCGTGACGATCGCCTTCAGCGGTTCGGGGGCGAGGGCGGCGATCTGGAGGGAGTTGAAGCCACCCCAGGAGATGCCGAACATGCCGACCTTGCCTGTGCACCAGGGCTGCTCGGCAAGCCAGTTGACGACGTCCACGCCGTCCGCGAGTTCCTGTGCGTCGTACTCGTCGCCGGGGGTTCCCTCGCTGTCGCCGTGGCCTCGGATGTCCACACGTACGGAGGCGTAGCCGTGGCCGGCGTACCAAGGGTGACGTTGGGCGTCGCGGGGGGCCGTCCAGTCGGTTTTCCGGTACGGGAGGTATTCGAGGAGAGCGGGCACGGGGGCTGTCCCGGCGTCGGTCGGGCGCCAGATGCGGGCGTGCAGGTGCGTTCGCCCGTCCCGGGTGGGGATCCAGACGTCCTCACGCGTGACCTGCCGGTCGAAGTGCTCGCGGTATTTCACGGGGCTCCTTGGGTGTACGGCTTGCGGCGAGCGGTGGGGTGGTGGGGGTGTTTTCGCCCCCGCCGCCCCTACCCGTTCCCGTCCCTTCTGGGGGCTCCGCCCCCAGACCCCCGCATCGGCCTGAACGG
>NZ_JAPWHT010000452.1:0-8336 GCF_027270795.1 Streptomyces sp. ActVer | reverse complement strand
GCGGCGACGCCACCTCCCGGCCCGGCGGCATGGGCGGTGGCATGGGCGGCGGTCCCGGCGGCGGCGCCGACAGCGCGATGGTCACATACCTGGAGAAGCACCGCGACGGCGCCAAGTGGCTGGTGGCGGTGTCCAGTTCGCAGAGCGCGGCCCAGCTGATCGTCAGCACGAAGCAGCCCGTCATCTCCATGTGGGGCTGGTCCGGCAGCGACAAGGCCATGACCCTCGCCAAGCTGAAGGAGCTCGTGAAGAAGGGCGAGCTGCACTACATCGTGCTCGGCGGCGGCATGGGCGGAGGCGGCGGTGGCATGGGCGGCGGCGACAGCGCCGGCTCCGAGGTGACCGCCTGGGTCCAGGAACACGCGACGGCGGTGAAGGCGAGCGAGTACAGCGACACGCCGTCCGAGTCCTCCGCCGACTCCGACAGCTCCGACAGTTCTGACAGTTCTGACAGCTCCGGCTCCCAGAACACCCAGGCGCTCTACCGCCTGGACGCCTCGGACGTCAACTAGGGCAATCCCTCCCCCAATTGGGGGAAAACCCTCGCTCTTCGCAGCCCCTGGACCGGCAACGGCCAGGGGTTGCGTCGTGTGCGAGAACGTCACACAAACGCCTCCTTCCGGTTACACGAGCGACCCCATGTCCATGTCACGCTCCCGATTGACCGAAGTGTCAACACGCGTAGAACGCGGGCCCGTCGAGCTGGATCCCGCGTCCCGGCGCGTGCCGTTCCCGGGAAAGGGCACCCCCATGTCCGTTGCGCACAAAGGCAGTTGGAAGGCGCTGGCGGTAGGCGTTTCCGCCGTCCTCGTCGGCTTCACGCTCCCGACGGTCGCCGCGACCCCCGCCGCGGCGACGACCACCGCGTACGACGACACGTACTACGCGGGCGCGATCGGCAAGACCGGCACGGCCCTCAAGAGCTCGCTGCACTCGATCATCAGCGACCAGACCACGATCTCGTACTCCGAGGTCTGGAACGCGCTCAAGGTCACCGACCAGGACCCGAACAACAGCAACAACGTGGTCCTGCTGTACTCCGGCATCTCGCGGAGCAAGACGCTCAACGGCGGCAACACCGGCAACTGGAACCGCGAGCACGTGTGGGCCCAGTCGCACGGCGACTTCGGCACCTCGGCCGGTCCCGGCACGGACCTGCACCACCTGCGCGCCGAGGACGTCCAGGTCAACGGCATCCGCGGCAACAAGGACTTCGACAACGGCGGCAGCAGCTTCACCAACAGCGGCGGCAGCCTCACCGACTCGAACTCCTTCGAGCCCCGCAGCGCCGTCAAGGGCGACGTGGCCCGCATGATCCTCTACATGGCCGTCCGTTACGAGGGCGACGACGCCTGGGAGGACCTGGAGCCCAACGACGCCGTCACCAACGGCAGCGTCCCGTACCACGGCCGCCTCTCGGTCCTGAAGCAGTGGAACGAGGCGGACCCGCCCAGCGCCTTCGAAGAGCGCCGCAACGAGCTCATCTACTCGAACTACCAGGGCAACCGGAACCCGTTCATCGACCACCCCGAGTGGGTCGAGGCGATCTGGTAGACCGACGGTGACCCGCGCTGAACTCCCCGTGACAGAAAGGGAGTTCAGCGCCACACCTGTCCCCTCGGTTACGAATCCATGACATCGGGGCGTACAACTGGGGGCGCTCCGATCGAGTCGGACTCACTGAACGCGGCATTCCGCGCGCAGAACAGACCGACTCGAAAGGCTTACGTATGTCCCGAGCACACCGCCGAACTCGTACCGCGCTCACCGCACCCCTGGCAGCCGCGGTGCTGCTCGCCGGAGGATTCGGCGCCATGGCCCTCACCGGGGCCTCGGCGCACGCGGCCACCGGGTCCGCGGACGCGCAGGACGACTTCAACGGCGACGGATACGCCGACCTGGTCGTGTCTGCCCCGGACGCCACGATTTCCAGCAAGACCAAGGCGGGCTACGTGGCCGTCACGTACGGCTCCGCCAGTGGCGTCTCCGCCGCCAACAAGAAGCTCATCAGCCGCTCCACCAGCGGCGTTCCCGGCTCCGCCACCGCGGGCCAGCGCTTCGGAACCAACTTCACCAAGGGCGACCTGGACGGTGACGGCTTCAGCGACCTGGTGATCTCGGGTGGCAGTGCCGGTTCCGTCATCCTCTGGGGCTCCGCCTCCGGACTCACCGGCGGCACGGCCATAGCCGGGTACGGCCAGTCCCCCACGACCGGCGACTTCGACGGCGACGGCAAGACGGACCTCGCCCTGTTCGAGCAGGTGTCCTCCTTCGGCGACGAAGCCCCCAGCAGCGCCGCCGCCGTGTGGAAGGGCCCGATCTCGCGAACCGGCACGCCCACCGCCGTCCTGCCCGTCCTGGACAAGTCCCTGTGGTGGGGCTACGACGCCGACGACGCCTCCTGCGCCACCAACGGCGGCTGCGAGGAGGACGCCGACTCCATCAGCGGCCCCTACACCTCCACCGAGACCGGTGACGTCAACGGTGACGGCAAGGACGACATCGTCGTCTGGGACTACAAGGGCGACGGCGTCTACGGCAACCGCCTGCTCCTCGGTGGCGGCAGCACGGGCTTCAAGAGCGGCTGGGTCCCCGGTGAGGCCGCCGGCAACAGGACGGGCACCGGCGTCGGGGACGTCAACAACGACGGCTTCGACGACGTCGTGGTCGGCAACGACTGGGGCAGCGGCACCGTCAAGGTCGCCCTCGGTTCGGCCACCGGCCTGTCCTCGGACCGCGTCCAGACCTTCAACCAGGACAGCCCCGGGTTCCCCGGAGTCGAGGAAGAGGAGGACGAGATCGGCGCGTCGGTCTCGGTCGCGGACGTCACGGGTGACGGCTACGCCGACATCGCGCTCGGCATCCCGGGCGAGGACATCGGCGACATCTACGACGCCGGCTCGATCGCCCTGGTCCCCGGCAGCGCCTCCGGCGCCACGGGCGCCGGAACGAAGACCTTCCATCAGGACACCGCCGGTATCCCCGGAGTCGCCGAGGACCGCGACGAGTTCGGTGTGAGCACCGCTCTCCTGGACCTCAACGGCGACGGTCACTCCGACCTCGCGGCCGGTTCCACGGCCGAGAACGAGCAGAACGGCGCGGTCTGGGTGCTGAACGGCACGGCGAGCGGCCTCACCGCCACCTCGTCCTTCGCGTTCGGCGCCGGTGACCTCGGCGGGCCCGCCACGGGCGTGCACTTCGGCGCGTTCCTGCGCTGACCGACCGATCCACAGCACTACGGTGGGGCGGCCTCGTGCCGCCCCACCGTCATGTCCGGGCCGGATCCCCGGGCCAGGGGCGGTTCAGTCCAGATGCGTAGGCGCGAACATCCGCAGCAGCGCCGGCAGCACGACCACCGAAGGGCCGGGCGTGGCAAGGGACTTGGCGAGGTCGTCGGCGAGGGTGTCCGGGGTGGTCCGTACGCCGGGTACGCCGAAGGACTCGGCGAGCGCCACGTAGTCGGGGCGGGACAGTTCCGTCGCCGTGGCCTGGCCGAAGGCGTCGGTCATGTACTCGCGCAGGATGCCGTAGCCGCCGTCGTCGACGATGAGCCAGGTCACGTCGAGGTTGTGCTGCCTGGCGGTGGCGAGTTCGGCGATGGAGTACAGCGCGCCGCCGTCGCCGGAGACCGCGAGGACGGGGTGGGTCGGGTCGGCGACCGCGCCGCCGATGGCCGCCGGGAAGGCGTAGCCGAGGCCGCCGGCGCCCTGGGCGGAGTGCATGGTGTTCGGCCGGCGGGCGTCGAAGGCGGACCAGGCCCAGTAGGCGAGGATCGTCATGTCCCAGAAGCTGGCCGACCGGTCGGGCAGGGCCTGGCGGACGGCGGCCAACACCTGCTGTTCCAGGGTGAGTTCCTGGGCGTCGATGCGCTCGCGGACGAGGTCGAGGACGGTCCGTACGCGATCCGCGGCTGTCTCGTCCTCCCGCTCGGGCACGGTTTCGAGCAGGGCCGACAGGGCGAGGCGGGCGTCCGCGTGGATGCCGAGGGCCGGGTGGTTGGACTCCAGCTTGCCGAGGTCGGCCTCGATCTGGATGACGCGGCCGCGGGGCTTGAACGTGTAGTAGTTCGAGGAGAGTTCGCCGAGGCCCGAGCCGACGACGAGCAGGACGTCGGCGTCCTCCAGGAAGTCCGTGGTGTGCCGGTCCTCCAGCCAGGACTGGAGGGAGAGCGGATGGTTCCAGGGGAAGGCGCCCTTGCCGCCGAAGGTGGTGACGACGGGCGCGTTGAGCCGCTCGGCGAGCTGACGCAGCTTGCCGGACGCGTCGGACCGTACGACTCCGCCGCCCGCGATGATCGCGGGGCGGGCCGCCTTCGAGAGCAGGTCGGCTGCCACGGCGGTCAGTTCGGGGCGGGGCGGGAGATCGTGGGGCGCGGCGTCCGCGGCCGTGACGACGGGCAGTGACGTCTCGGCGAGCAGCACGTCCTGCGGGATCTCCACCCACACCGGACCGTGCGGGGCGGTGAGGGCCGATTCCCAGGCCTCGGCGATCGCGGAGGGGATCTGCGACTGCGTACGGACCGTGTGGACGGACTTCACGACGCCCCTGAACGAGGCCTGCTGGTCCGGGAGTTCGTGCAGATAGCCGTGCCGTCCGCCGCCGAGTCCCGCGCCGGGGATCTGGCTGCTGATGGCGAGGACGGGGGCGCTCGCGGCGGCCGCCTCCTGGAGCGCGGCCAGCGAGGTCAGCGCGCCGGGGCCGGTCGACAGGAGCAGCGGGGCCGCCTCGCCGGTGATGCGGCCGTACGCGTCGGCCGCGAACCCGGCGTTGTTCTCGACCCGCAGGCCGATGTAGGCGAGGTCGGAGCGGCGCAGCGCGTCGAACATGCCGAGCGCGTGCTGACCGGGCAGGCCGAAGACGGTGGTCGCGCCGAGACCGGTGAGGGTCTCCACGACCAGGTCTCCGCCGTTGCGTCCGGGGGGCGGGTTGAGTGCGGCCTCCGTCTGCGCGGCGGTCGGGCGGAGCACCAGGTCGTGGTCGTGGGTCACTTGGCGTCGCTCTCCTCGGGCGCCTGCGCGGTCGCATCGCGGGTCTGCGTGTTCTTCTCGCGGGCCTGCGCGATCTGGCGGGACATGATGGTGGTGAGTTCGTACGCCGTGTGGGACGCGGCGACGGAGGTGATCTCGGCGTGATCGTACGCGGGGGCGACCTCGACGACGTCGGCGGAGACCAGGTGGCAGGAGGCCAGGCCGCGCAGGATCTCCAGGAGTTCGCGCGAGGTCATGCCGCCGGCCTCGGGGGTGCCGGTGCCGGGCGCGTGGGCCGGGTCGAGGCAGTCGATGTCGATGGAGATGTAGAGCGGGCGGTCGCCGATGCGCTGGCGAAGCTGGTCGGCGACCTCGTCGGCGCCGCGCCGGTAGATGTCGGCGGAGGTGACGATGCCGAAGCCGAGCTTCTCGTCGTCGGTGAGGTCCTGCCGGCCGTAGAGCGGACCGCGCGTGCCGACGTGGGAGAGGGCCTCGGTGTCCAGGATGCCCTCCTCGACGGCCCGGCGGAACGGGGTGCCGTGGGTGTACTCCGCGCCGAAGTACGTGTCCCAGGTGTCGAGGTGCGCGTCGAAGTGGAGCAGCGCGACCGGGCCGTGCTTCTTGGCGACCGAGCGCAGCAGGGGCAGCGCGATGGTGTGGTCGCCGCCGAGGGTCATCAACCGGGCGCCGGTGCCGAGGAGTTCGTCGGCGGCGCCCTCGATGGTGTCGACGGCCTCGTTGATGTTGAACGGGTTCGCTGCGATGTCACCGGCGTCCGCGACCTGGGCGAGCGCGAAGGGCGAGGCGTCCTGGGCCGGGTTGTACGGGCGCAGAAGCCGGCTCGCCTCGCGGATCGCGTTGCCGCCGAAGCGGGCCCCCGGCCGGTACGAGACGCCCGCGTCGAACGGCACACCGACGACGGCGACGTCGGTGGTGCCGACCTCGTCGAGCCGGGGCAGCCGGGCGAAGGTCGCCGGTCCCGCGAACCGCGGCACGCGGGACGAGTCGACGGGGCCGCGGGGCGTCTCGTAACTGCTCATGGGGGTAATGCCTTCTTTCCTGCGATTCATACGCTTCATCGCGTATGTGCTGCTTCTCCGACTCTACTGGTGAGCCGGAACCGATTCGGACACGGGTTCGGAGGTGCGGCCCGCGAGCCGCTCGCGCCAGGCTGCGAGGACCGCCGCGTCGGTCGCCGGGGTGGCCAGCGAGACGATCACGTAGACGGCCAGGGAGGAGAGGAGCCCGTAGTAGATGGGTTCGTTGGCGAGGATTCCGTAGGACGCCATCAGGCCGATCACCGCGAGGCCGCCGACCACGACGGCGGCGAGGGCGCCCTGGGCGGTGCCGCGCTTCCAGAGCAGACCGCCGAGGATGGGCACGAGGAGACCGCCGACGAGCAGGTTGTACGCGACGGTCAGGGCCTCGATGACGTTGTTGAGCGCGATCGCCGTACAGATCACCGCGATGCCCATGATGAGGATGAAGGCGCGGTTGCCCCTGACCTCGTCGCGCTCCTCTTCGGAGTCGGTGATGCCGGAGGCGGTGGTGACGGAGGCGGTGGTGCCGGAGGCGGTGGTGACGGCTCCGCGCAGCCGCGACCAGATGTCGTTGTTGGCGACGGTGGCGCAGGCGATGAGGGCTCCGGAGGACGTGGACATCACGGCCGCGAGGGCGGCGGCGAGGACCAACCCCCGTACGCCCATGGGCAGTTCGTCCTTCACGATGGTCGCGAAGGCGTCGTCCGGGCTGCCCAGCTTCGGGTAGAGCACCTTGGCCGCCGTACCGATGACGGCACCGGCGAGCGCGTAGACCAGGCAGTAGGTGCCCGCGACGGTGCCGCCCCACTTGGCGGTGCGGTCGCTGCCCGCGGTGAACACGCGCTGCCAGATGTCCTGCCCGATCAGCATGCCGAACGTGTAGATCAGCACGTACGTGAAGATCGTCTCGCCGCCGATGCCCAGCGGGTCGAAGTACTCGGTGGGCAGCTGCGCCTTCATCTCGCTGAACCCGCCGGCCTTGACGACCGCGATGGGCAGCAGGAGCAGCAGCACACCGATGGTCTTGACGACGAACTGCACCATGTCGGTGAGGGTGATCGACCACATGCCGCCGAGCGTCGAGTACGCGACGACGATCGAACCGCCGAGGATGATCGCGACCGTGCGGTTCATGTCGAAGAGGACGTCGAAGATCGTGGCGTACGCGATGGTCGACGTGACCGCGAGCATGAGGGTGTACGCCCACATGACGACGCCGGAGATGACACCGGCCCGGCCGCCGTACCGGAGATCCAGCATCTCGGAGACGGTGTAGACCTTCAGGCGGGCGATGCGGGCCGAGAAGAAGACGGAGAGGGCGAGGAGACCGAGGCCGATGGTGAAGACCATCCAGGCACCGGAGAGCCCGTACTGGTAGCCGAGGCCGACACCGCCGATGGTGGACGCACCGCCCAGGACGATCGCGGCCATGGTGCCGGAGTACATCGTCGGGCCGAGCCGCCGCCCGGCGACCAGGAACTCGCTCTTGGACTTGGCGCGGCGCATGCCCCACCAGCCCATGGCCAGCATGCCGACCAGATAGACGACGATCACTGTGTAGTCGACGGCCATTGGGGGCTCCTCTTCGCGCGTTCGGTGGCGTGTCGTGCGTGTGGGTGATGGGGGTTCGCCGGTGACTGACGGCTCACGTGTCCGCGTGTCGACATCGCGTGGGCGACTTCGCACGGCGTGTTCGCGTGGCCGGTTCGCGGGGACATCCGCCCGTACCCGCGGCCTCCGGTGGGGACGACCCTAGGTGGCCGGAAAGCAACGAAGAAGTGTACGTTTCATCCACAGTCACCGGATCCGATGGAGGAAACGTCCACCATGCCGGACCCTGCCGTTCCAGGCCCCGCCCCTGCCGTCCCACCCACACCTCCCGTCCCACTGACCGCACTGCTGGCCCGGGAGGACCTGGGCCTGCAGCAGATCGCGGGCCCCCAGGATTCGGCCACGGTGATCCACTGGGCGCACACCTCGGAGATGGCGGACCCGTACCCGTATCTGCTCGGCGGCGAGCTGCTGCTCACGGCAGGAGTCCACGTGCCGGAGGCGGCGGGCTCGGGCACCTACTTCGACGACTACGTCTCCCGGATCGTCGAGGCGGGCGGCGCCGCCCTCGGCTTCGGCGTGGCCCCGGTGCACGACACGGTCCCGCGCGCCCTCGTCGTGGCCTGCGACGACTACGGGCTGCCGCTCGTGGAGGTCCCGCCCCGCACGACCTTCTCCGGCGTGGCCCGGGCGGTCTGGCAGCTCATGGCACAGGCCCGCCACACCGAACTCCGCCGCGTCACGGAGGCCCAGCAGAGCCTGGCCGCCGCCGCGGCCA
>NZ_JAPWHT010000451.1:0-8345 GCF_027270795.1 Streptomyces sp. ActVer | reverse complement strand
CCCAGCGCGCCCAGCGAGGTCACGGCCCCGCTGAAGCGGGGGTCACCCCGGCCGATCGTCAGGGCCGACCCGTCGGCATCGGCATCGGCCCCTGCAACCTCTCCCTCGCCGCGCTCGCCCACCCCCTGGCCGAACTCGACACCGCCTTCTACGAACAGCGGCCCACCTTCGACTGGCACCCCGGCCTCCTCATCGAAGGCACCACCCTCCAAGTCCCGTTCCTCGCCGACCTGGTGACCCTCGCCGACCCCGCGAGCCCCTGGACCTTCCTCAACTACCTCAAGGCCCGCGACCGCCTCTTCCCCTTCTACTTCGCCGAACGCCTCCACATCCACCGCGCCGAATACGCCGCCTACTGCCGCTGGGTCAGCGACAGCCTCCCCGGACTCCACTTCGGCCATCAGGTCGACGCCGTCCGCTGGAACCCCGAACGCGACGTGTTCGAAGTCGACTTCACCCAACTCGACAGCGACGGCGAAGCCGAAGCACTCGGCCGCACCTACACCAAGAACATCGCCCTCGGCATCGGCACCGCCCCCTACATCCCCGAACCGCTCCGCCCCCTCGTCGAAGCCCCCGGCGTGCCCGTCATCCACGCCGCGGACTACCTCGAACACCGCGACCGGTTCCTCACCGCCGAACACATCACCGTCATCGGCTCGGGACAGTCAGGCGCCGAGGTCTTCCTCGACCTCCTCAGAAACCGCCCCGCAGGACGCGAGAAAATCCACTGGCTCGCCCGCACCGAGGCCTTCGCGCCCATGGAGTACTCAAAACTCGGGCTCGAACACTTCACACCCGACTACACGCGCTACTTCCACGCCCTGCCCGAACCCGTACGCGACCGCCTCGTCCCCGCCCAATGGCAACTCCACAAAGGCATCGACGCCCACACCATCGCCGCCATCCACGAAGAGCTCTACCGCCGAACCCTGAACGGCGGCTGGCCCGACACCGTCCTCACCCCCGGCGTCCACGTCCGCACCGCGGGCCGCATCGCGACCACCAAGGTCGAACTCCACCTGGAACACGCCCAACAGGCCAGCCGCTCCCGCATCACCACCGACGCCGTCATCCTCGCCACCGGCTACCGCGAACGCCCCCTCGGCCGAATCCTCGCCGGACTCGACCCCTACATGCGCCGCGACGCCTCCGGACGCCCCCGCATCGACGACCGCCACCGCCTTGTCCTCGACCCCTCCGTCACCGGAGCCGTCCACGTCCAGAACGGCGAACGCCACACCCACGGCGTCGGCGCCCCCGACCTCGGCCTCACCGCCTGGCGCAGCGCGAGCATCCTCAACTCCCTGACGGGCAAAGACCCCTACCCGCTGCCGAGCCGAACGGCCTTCACGACCTTCGGACTCACCCAGCAGCCCCAGATCCCGCCCGCCAGGCAGCAGCCACGGATGCTCACACCACTCGCCGAATAGAAGCCAACCAGCCGCGCAACAGCCAGCCAGCCGAATGGAAGCCGACTAGAAGACCGGCCTCCCCTCACGTGTCAGCTTCCAGTCCACCGAGGCGAACTCCTTCGGGTCCAGCGACCCCTTCGCCGTCACCCACTCCGCGATCCGCGTACGGATCTCCGTCGACTCCGCCCACAGCTCCTTCGCCGACGCCACATGCGGGAACGCCCCACCGCCATTGGCCCGGTAGTTGTTCACCGCGAACACGAACTGCTGCGCGCCGTCCAGCGCCACACCGTTGTAGGACAGGTTCTTGATCCGCGAACCCGCCGCCTGAGCGATGTCGATGTCGTACGTCAGACCCGACACGTAGTCGTAGTTGTAGTCCGGCCGGTTGCCCGCGTTCGTCAGCTTCTCCACGTCGACGGCGGCACCGGCCGCCGTCTGCACGAAGTACTGCGCCGAGTACTCCAGGTACGCCCGCACCTGCGCACCCGTCATCAACTTCGCGACCAGCGTGTTGTCGTACACATACAGACTCGACAGATCCCGGATCGTCACATCGCCCGCCGGGATCTCCGACGTACGCGAGAACGGCGACGCCTGCGACAACACCGGCAACGACGCGTACTCCGTCCCCACCAACGCCGCCTTGACCACGTCCTCCTGGACCTTCGTGATCAGGTCGATGATCGGGGCGTCCTTGTAACGCGCCTCCACCGTCGTCAACGTCTCGGTCGCCGTCCCGACCACCTGGTTGACGTACGCCACGACCACGTCGTGCTCGTCCTTCAGCAGCTTCGTGATCTTCGGGTCGTCGGCCACCGAGTTCGAGTTGCGGACCGACGCCGCCACCGACTCGACCGTCCACCGGCCCTTCTCGAAGACCAGCTCGAAGTCGAACAGCGACAACCGCTCCGCATACGCCAACGGCTCCGACAGGACGACCGTCTTCCCCGTCTTCGTGTTGGTGACCTTCAGCTCCGGAATCTCCACATGCGCGTGCCCGACCAGAATCGCGTCGATCCCCGGCACCTGCTGCGCCACCAACCCCGCCGAGTTCTCGACGTACGGCAACTGATCACCGTACGAGGACGTGCCCGACGAACCCGAGTGCGCCGACACGACCACCACGTCCGCACCCATCGACCGCAGCTTCGGCACCCACTTCGCCGCCTGCTCCTCCAGACCCGGGAACGTCAACTTCCCCTGCACATAGGCCTTGTCCCAGATCGCGATACCGGGGTTCGTCAGACCCAGCACGGCCACCTTCACCGGCGGCGCGCCCTTCACATGGAACGTCTTCATGAAGTACGGAGGGAAAGCCGGCTTCAGCGTCTTCGCGTCCAGCGCGTTCGCACCCAGCAGCGGGAAACGGCACTGCGACTCGAACTTCCGCAGCGTCTCGATTCCATAGTTGAACTCATGGTTGCCGAGCGCCACCGCGTCATAGCCGATCGCGTTCATCGCCTGAGCCATGGGGTGGACAGGCCCGCCCTTGGCCGTGATCGGATCGACCTTCGCGTAGTAGTACGTGAGTGGCGTGCCCTGGATGGTGTCACCGGCGTCCAGCAACAGCGTGTTGCACCGGCCCTTCTCCTTGCGGACCGCGTTCACCAGCGTCGAGATCCGCGCCAGACCCTGCGCGTTGCCCGCCGAATCCTTGTACTCCGCGTCCTTGAAGTAGTCCCAGTTGAAGACGTGACCGTGCAGATCGGTCGTGCCCATCACCGTCAGCGAGTACCGCTTCGGCTTCCTGCCACCCTTCGCCACCGCAGCCTCCGCCGCCTCCGCCGCCTGAGCACTCGGCGCCGCGGCCGCACCGGCCAGGGCGACACCCGCGCCGGTCACGGCGGACTTCTTCAGGAACTTCCGACGGTTCAACGGCATGACGGGCTACTCCTCGGGGAACGGTCGACGACACACGCAGATACGCGCGTAGATTCTGACCCGGTCATGACGTACCGCAACAGCCCCCGCAGGTTTCGATCTGATGACCGACAAGGCCCGGAAACGGGCCGCCGGTGACAGAGTGGGACGTATGACCTCAGCCGTCGATGAACCTCGACCCGCGACCCCGTACGGCACACCCGACGCACCCCGCATCGCCGTCCGCGGCGAAGCCCACCTCGAAGTCGACCCCGAGATCGCCCGCATCGGCATCACCGTCAGCGCCCGCGGCACCGACCGCCGCGACGCCCTCACCGACCTGACCCGCCGCAACGCCACCGCCCTCGACCTCGTCAAAACCTACGGAGACGCAGTCGAGAAACTCGAAACCGGCGCCTTCTCCATCACCCCCGAACTCACCAAACACGGCCGAGGCGAACGCATCCGCGCCTACCACGGCCGCGTCCACATCACCGCCGAACTCACCGACTTCACCGCCCTCGGCGAACTCACCACCCGCCTCGCCGACCTCGACCTCACCCGCGTCGACGGCCCCTGGTGGGCCCTGCGCCACGACTCACCCGCCCACCGCCAGGCCAGGCAACAGGCAGTACGCGAAGCCGTCCAACGCGCCCGCGAATACGCCGAAGCCCTCGGCGCCACACTCGCCGCCCTCGTGGAACTCGCCGACATCGGCGCCGAGAACGCCCAGCCCTACGGCATGGACGCCAAGGCCGCCCGGTCCATGCGCACCATGGCATTCGACGCGTCAGCCCCCGAAGGAGCCCCGGCCCTCGACCTCGAACCCGAACGACAGCACGTCTACGCACAGGTCAACGCCCGCTTCACAATGTCACCGCCGGTGCTCTGAAGGCCCTCCGAAATGCTCATCGGAGCGGCCCCGTGCACAATTCAACACTTGTCAACAGCCCTTCACGCAAAGGTTGTTGAGTAGTCATGCCCGACCAATTCCCTACCCGCTGGTAAGGCCTAGGCTCAAACCATGCGCCGAGCAAAAATCGTTTGTACATTGGGCCCCGCCACCGACTCGTACGACCAGATCAAGGCACTGGTCGAAGCCGGAATGGACGTAGCCCGCTTCAACCTCAGCCACGGCAGCCATGCCGACCACGAGGAGCGCTACCAGCGCGTGCGAAAGGCCTCCGACGAGACCGGCCGCAGCGTCGGAATCCTCGCCGACCTTCAAGGCCCGAAGATCCGACTCGGCCGCTTCACCGAAGGACCCGTACTCCTTGAACGCGGAGACACCTTCACCATCACGGTGGAAGAGGGCACGGAGGGTGACCGCCAGACCTGCGGAACCACCTACTCCGGCCTCGCCGCCGACGTCACCACCGGCGAACGCATCCTCGTCGACGACGGCAAGGTCTGCCTCGAAGTCACCTCAGTCGACGGCCCCCGCGTCCACACCACCGTCATCGAAGGCGGCATGGTCTCCGACAACAAGGGCCTCAACCTCCCCGGCGTCGCCGTCTCCGTCCCCGCCCTCTCCAAAAAGGACGAGGACGACCTCCGCTGGGCCCTGCGCACCGGATGCGACGTCATCGCCCTCTCCTTCGTCCGCAGCGGACGCGACATCGTGGACGTCCACCGCATCATGGACGAAGAGGGCCGACGCCTCCCGGTGATCGCCAAGGTCGAGAAGCCCCAGGCCGTCGAGAACATCGACGACATCGTCGCCGCCTTCGACGGCATCATGGTCGCCCGAGGCGACCTCGGCGTCGAAATGCCCCTCGAACAGGTCCCGATCGTCCAGAAGCGCGCGGTCAAACTCGCCAAGCGCAACGCCAAGCCGGTCATCGTCGCCACCCAGATGCTCGACTCCATGATCGACAACTCCCGCCCGACGAGGGCGGAGGCGTCCGACGTCGCCAACGCCGTCATCGATGGCACGGACGCCGTGATGCTGTCCGGCGAGACGAGCGTCGGCAAGTACCCCATCGAGACGGTCCGCACGATGTCCCGCATCGTCGAGGCGGCGGAGGAGGACATCCTGGCGAAGGGCCTCCCGCCCCTGACCGACCGGAACAAGCCCCGTACCCAGGGCGGCGCGGTCGCCCGGGCGGCGGCGGAGATGGGCGACTTCCTGGGCGCGAAGTACCTGGTCGCCTTCACGCAGTCCGGCGACACGGTCCGCCGCCTGTCCCGCTACCGCTCCCCGATCCCCCTCCTCGCCTTCACCCCGGACGCCGCCACCCGCTCCCAGCTCAACCTGACCTGGGGCGTCGAGACCTTCCTCGGCCCTCACGTCGGCTCGACCGACGCGATGGTCGACCAGGTGGACGAGCTGCTCCTGAAGTACGGCCACTGCGAAAAGGGCGACGTGGTCGTCATCACGGCCGGCTCCCCGCCCGGGGTCTCCGGCTCGACGAACCTGGTGCGTGTGCATCACATCGGCGAGGACGACAGCCCCAAGTAGGGCTGCGGGGTCAGTACTTGGGCCCTACGTGGGTGTCCAGTAGGGCTACGGAGGCGCGGCGAGCGACGGATACGTTGCATGAGTTGGACTGCTTCCAGTCGACGCCGACCTTGTCGAGGGTGTCGGTGTAGAGCCGTGTGATGTCCGCAGACAGATTCGTGAAGAAGTACCGCGGGTATTCGTAGCGCTTCTTCTCGCCCGCGACCACGCGCGTTGTCCAGTTGGTGATCCGGCAGCCGTCGGAGTGGATGAGGCCACGGATGAACTCCCATGGGTGGACGTCCACGATCTTCTGTTGCCAGGGTTCGAGGGCGATCGTGCGTTCGTGTTTCTTGCCGGGGCCGTGTTGGGGGAACAGGCTGGGCCAGTGGCGGCTGTAGCTGGTGACCATCCCGTAGCCCTGCTTCTGGAGGATGTAGACGCCGATGCCGGGACGTACTTTCGTGATGGCTTCGCGGCACAGCTGTAGGAGTCCGGGCCACGCATCAGCACACGCGACTCTGAGGTAGTAGCCGGTGCCGCGCATGTGCGGGCTGATGCAGCCGTCGCCGAGATAGAGGCCCAGTAGGTAGGCGTACGCAGCTTCATCTGCTGGTGGGCCGGGGTCTGGAGTGGTCATGCGGGGCAGTGGTTCGATCCGGTCTTGCCAGGAGCGGATCGCAGCGCGTGAGATGCCTGTCTGCTTGCTGACGGAATTCAGGCTGCGGCCCTGGCCTACCAACGCGAGTGCCCGCTTGCGTGTGCTCATGTCGTACATGCGCCCACTCTGCGTGGCTGATCACTACAGTGCGCAGTAAAAAAGTGGACATTCACGAGAACGTGAACATCCACTTTCCAATGGTGACCTTGGGATCCAAGGAAAAGTGCCCCGAGTCGGATTCGAACCGACGCTGGATGGGTTTTGAATCCATGGCCTCTACCGCTGGGCTACCGGGGCCCCTTCGAAACGAAGGTCAGCGGTCTCCCGCTGTGTCACCACCATACCGCAGCTAGGTACGCTCTTGTCAGCAGTACCCCGCCCTGAACGAGGAGCCCCCGTGACCGCCCCCGAGTCGCCCCAGCCCGTAGACGCGCCCGACGACGACAAGTCGCACGTGCCTCCGCTGACGACCCGTGTCGTCATCGCCGAGGACGAGGCGTTGATCCGTCTCGACCTCAAGGAGATGCTCGAAGAAGAGGGGTACACGGTCGTGGGCGAGGCCGGTGACGGTGAGCAGGCCGTCGAGCTCGCCCGGGAGCACCGCCCCGACCTCGTCATCCTCGATGTGAAGATGCCGAAGCTGGACGGCATCTCCGCCGCGGAGAAGATCGCGGAGGAGTCCATCGCCCCGGTGCTGATGCTCACCGCGTTCTCGCAGCGCGACCTCGTGGAGCGTGCCCGCGACGCCGGTGCGATGGCGTATCTGGTGAAGCCGTTCAGCAAGAGTGATGTCGTTCCGGCGATCGAGATGGCTGTCTCGCGCTTCACGGAGTTGAAGGCGCTGGAGAAGGAGATCGAGGATCTCACGACGCGTCTGGAGACGCGGAAGCTCGTCGACCGTGCGAAGTCGGTGCTGCAGACGGAGTACGGCCTGTCGGAGCCGGCGGCGTTCCGTTGGATTCAGAAGACGTCCATGGACCGTCGTATGTCGATGCAGCAGGTCGCTGAGGCGGTCATTCAGGACGCCGACGAGAAGAAGGCCGCGAAGGGCTGAGCGCGTCGCGAGTAGCGCGCGCGTACACGTACATACGGCTGAGGCCCGCACCCCGTGTCATCGGGTGCGGGCCTCAGCCGTATGCGAGTAGCCGGGCTGTTAAGGCGTCGGCTCAGTCCTCGCCGAGGTACGCCTTGCGGACCGACTCGTCGTGCAGGAGGTCCTGGCCGGATCCGGAGAGGACGATGCTGCCGACCTCCATGACGTGTCCCTGGTCGGCGAGCGAGAGTGCTGCCTGGGCGTTCTGCTCGACGAGCAGGATGGTGGTGCCCTGGGACTTGAGTTCGGAGATCGTGGCCATGATCTTCTGCATCATGATCGGCGAGAGGCCCATGGAGGGTTCGTCGAGCATGAGCAGCTTGGGCTGGGACATGAGCGCGCGGCCCATGGCGAGCATCTGCTGCTCGCCGCCGGAGAGCGTCCCCGCGGCCTGCTTGCGGCGTTCCCCGAGGATGGGGAAGAGCTCGTAGGCGCGCTGGATGTCCTTGTCGATGCCTGCCTTGTCGCTGCGCAGGAAGGCTCCGAGGCGGAGGTTGTCCTCGATCGTCATGCGGGGGAAGATGTGCCGCCCCTCGGGGGAGTGGGCGAGCCCGAGGGAGACGATCTGGTGGGCGGGGGTCTTCTTCAGTGACTTGCCCTGGAACTTGATCTGGCCGCCGACGGGCTTGAGGAGGCCGGAGAGGGTGCGCAGGGTGGTGGTCTTGCCGGCGCCGTTGGTGCCGATGAGGGTGACGACCTGGCCGGCGTCGACCTTGAAGGAGATGCCCTTGACGGCTTCGATCTTGCCGTAGGCGACCCGGAGGTCCTCGACTTCGAGCAGTGCGGTCATCGGTCGTTCTCCTTGCGGGGCGCGGCGTCCGTGGAGGCTTCGGCCTGTGCCTCGGCGGCTTCGGCCTCGGCGACCTCCTAGGT
>NZ_JAPWHT010000450.1:0-8349 GCF_027270795.1 Streptomyces sp. ActVer | reverse complement strand
GGGGGTACGGACGGTCCCGTACCCGGCGCTCTTCGCCGTCCGGGCCGGTCGGTCCTCGCCGTGCGCGGAAACACCCGTCGCCTTCGGGGTGCGGATTCCCCGGCCGCGCAGGAGCCTGGATGCATGGACCTTCCCAGCATCGTCGTGCACCCTCCGGCGCTGGACGGCTCGCGCCGGGTCACCGCGGGCAGCGAGACCCTCGGCATCGCCTACCACCTCGACGACGTGGTCGAGATCCTGCGCCTCGCCGACCTGGACCAGATCGAGGTGGAGGAGAGCGACATCATCGACTGGCAGGGCGGCGGCCCCGACGACTGGCCGGGCCTGTCGGAGCACCACGCGGCCGAGTGACGTACGTCTGTGTGCGTACATCGGCTACGGAACCCTCAAATCAAGCTCTGAATATGCCTCCGGGGGCTTCAACTCACTGTGCTTCAGGGCACATTCTCAGCACGTGGGGCCCGCCGGCACGGGGGCGGCGGGCCCCACACGGAGAACAGCGGGCTTGGCCGGAGACGGAGGTGAGACGCATGAGCAGCTTGATGACGACGCATCGGCGAGAGCCGTTCGCGTCGGCGCAGCTCCGGGGCGTCACCTGGTCCGGCAGGCCCGGCACGGTACTCCGGACGTCGGGGGCGTCCGGAGACGGGGGGAAGCACGGGGGCGGCGGTTTCCGTTCGGGTGGCGGCGGGGGCCGCTCGAACTGAACACGCAGCGAGGCCCCCGTCCTGGATCCCCAGGACGCGCGCCTCGGGCCTGCCGCTTGAGCCGCTCTCTCCCAGGTCCTGTCAGACCTTCAGGGCCTTGATGGACGTGGGCGCGTGGCCCGGCTCGGTCGCGATCTCCTCGAACTCCACGACGTTGCTGATGTCGTTGGTCGTGGACATCGAGATGTTGGTGACGCGCTCCAGGATCGCCTCGACGACGACCGGGACCCGGAACTCCACGGCGAGCTTCTTCGCCTGTTCGAGGGCGGCGCCCAGCTCGCTCGGGTCGGTGACGCGGATCGCCTTGCAGCCGAGGCCCTCGACGACCTTGACGTGGTCGACGCCGTAGACGCCCAGCTCGGGCGAGTTGAGGTTCTCGAACTCCAGGTTGACCTGGAAGTCGATGTCGAACGCCCGCTGCGCCTGACGGATCAGGCCCAGGTAGGAGTTGTTCACCAGCACATGGACGTACGGGATCCGGTGCTGGGCCCCGACGGCCAGCTCCTCGATCATGAACTGGAAGTCGTAGTCGCCGGAGAGCGCGACCACCTGCGCCTCCGGGTCGGCCTTCGCGACACCCAGCGCGGCCGGGACGGTCCAGCCGAGGGGGCCCGCCTGACCGCAGTTGATCCAGTGCCGCGGCCGGTAGACGTGCAGCATCTGGGCGCCGGCGATCTGCGAGAGCCCGATCGTGGTGACGTACCGGGTCTCGGGGCCGAAGGCCTTGTTCATCTCCTCGTACACACGCTGCGGCTTGATGGGGATGTCGTCGAAGTGCGTACGGCGCTGGAGGGTCGCCTTCCTGTCCTGGGCGGCCTGGGCCCACGCGGAGCGGTCGGGCAGCCTGCCCGCGGCCTTCAACTCCCGTGCCACCTCGACGAACAGCTCGAGGGCGGCCTTCGCGTCGGAGGCGATTCCGTAGTCCGGGGCGAAGATCTTGCCGATCTGGGTGGGCTCGATGTCGACGTGCACGAACTTCCGTCCGGCCGTGTAGACGTCCAGCCTGCCGGTGTGACGGTTGGCCCAGCGGTTGCCGATGCCGAGGACGAAGTCGGACTCCAGGAAGGTCGCGTTGCCGTAGCGGTGCGAGGTCTGCAGGCCGACCATGCCGGCGTTCAGCTCGTGGTCGTCGGGCAGGATGCCCCAGCCCATGAGCGTGGGCACGACCGGCGTGCCGGTCAACTCGGCGAACTCCACGAGGAGTTCGGTGGCGTCGGCGTTGATGATGCCGCCGCCGGCGACGATCAGCGGGCGCTCCGACTCGTTCAGGAGCGTGATCGCCTTCTCGACCTGGGCACGCGTCGCGGACGGCTTGCAGGCCGGCAGCGGCTCGTACGTCTGAGGGTCGAACTCGATCTCCGTCAGCTGGACGTCGATGGGGAGGTCGATGAGGACCGGGCCCGGGCGGGCCGAGCGCATCAGGTGGAAGGCCTGCTGGAAGACGCCCGGGACCTGCCCGGCCTCCAGCACGGTGACCGCCATCTTGGCGACCGGCTTGGCGATCGAGGCGATGTCGACGGCCTGGAAGT
Source organism: Streptomyces sp. ActVer (assembly GCF_027270795.1). NCBI lineage: Bacteria > Bacillati > Actinomycetota > Actinomycetes > Kitasatosporales > Streptomycetaceae > Streptomyces > Streptomyces sp. ActVer. Next base: position 6,113 of record NZ_JAPWHT010000450.1, on the reverse strand, counting down.
CCTCCTTGTGGATCACGGCGGTCGGTGCCTGGCCCGTGATGCACAGGATCGGGATGGAGTCGCCGGTCGCGGAGTACAGACCGGTGATCATGTCGGTGCCCGCGGGCCCTGACGTACCGATGCAGACGCCGATGTTGCCGGGTGCGGTGCGGGTGTAGCCCTCCGCCATGTGCGAGGCGCCCTCGACATGGCGGGCGAGGGTGTGACTGATTCCGCCGGAGGCCTTGAGCGCCGCATAGAAGGGGTTGATCGCCGCGCCCGGGACACCGAACGCGCTGGTGACGCCCTCACGCTTGAGGATCTCAACTGCCGCGCGGGCAGCGGTCATACGAGCCATTGCGTACTCCTGCTTCGGCCGTCGGATTCGGGCTCCCGTCGCGCCCCGCGGAGAGCTTCAAATTCCGTATTACGGAAACTAACTTCTACTATCTGGAAGCAATGTAGGTGGACGGCCAGAAGGCGTCAAGGGTCGGCGACCGGCCGGCGGGCGGGGGAATCACGGGACGTCGGATCGTTTCGCTGCCGGAGGAAGGGGTTCCGGAGGACGATGGAGGCGCTGCCCCGATGCGGCGTTGTGGTGTCACGGTGTTCTGGAGAGGGTCATGTCCGAGAACGTGCCGGTGAGGTGTCCGGCCTGTCGGCGCGAGCATGTCTATGCGGCGCCGTCGCATCCGTGCGTGTGCGGCGCGCCTGTCGCGCCCGTCCTCGACCGGAGCGCGCTCCCGGAGCCTGTCACGCACCACACCTGGGACGAGGGCTGGGTGACGATCCGCTGCGGGGCCTGCGGGCGGGCGGACCACTGGCCCCGGCCGGAGCTGGGGTGCCCCTGCGGTGTGCTGTTACGGATACCGGTGACGGAGCCGGGAACCGACAGCGACGCGGGAGCCTCGGGCACCGACGCAGCGCACTCCTCGGGCGCGGACACCGGCGAGAGCCCCGAAGGCGGCTCCCATGAAGGCTCGCACGAGGGCCCGTACGGGAGCTCACGAGACCACTCCGGCCGCCCGCCCCGAAAGCACCGGGCAGACCGGGCCAACCGTCTCCCCGCCGCCGCCATCCCCCTCCCCCGTACCGCCCCGGCCCCCCGCCCCGCGTTCCAGCCGGTGGTCATCCGCACGGCCCGGGACGCGGTGACGGCCGCCGCACTGTATCTGCGCTGGCTCGGGTACCGGGACATCCGTCGGGCCGACCAGCGGCCGCCATCCGGGATAGGTCTGGCGGCCCGCGGGATCGTGGCCCAGGTCGACCCGACCGTGCAACCGGCCTCCCTGCGGGACGTGGAGTGCCTGTGGCTGACGGCGATGACGGAGTCGGCGGGCTGCGTCTACTTCTCGCTGGCCGGCTACGAGGAGGACGCCCGCGTCTGCGCCGACTCCCTCGGCATCCCCCTGTTCGTACTGGACCTCACAGGCACCCCACAGCCGGTGAACAGCCTCGCCGACGACCTGATAGCCACGGGAGACTGAGTCGCCCAACTCCCGGAAACGACCACATACTTGACGTCATGCGTATCAGACCGGCGACCCCCGCCGACCTACCGCTGCTCCAGGACATCGAGCGGGCCGCGGGCGAACCCTTCCGCACCCTGGGCATGACGGAGATCGCCGACGACGAGCCGCCCGCGCTGGAACTGCTGGAGCGCTTCCGGAAGGCGGGCCACGCCTGGATCGCCGAAGGTGACGAGGCCGAGGGTGACGGCGAGGCCGGCCGCCCCGTCGCGTACCTGGTCGGCGAGCCCGTGGACGGCGCCTTCCACATCGAGCAGGTCTCCGTCCACCCGGACGCCGCGCACCGGGGCGTGGGCCGGACCCTGATCGCGTACGCCGCCGACCGCGCACGCGACCAGGGCCTGACCGGTCTCACGCTGACGACCTTCACGGAGGTCCCCTGGAACGCGCCCTACTACGAGCGCATCGGCTTCCGCCCCCTGACCGACCCCGAACTCACCCCGGGCCTGCGCAAGATCCGAGCCACAGAGTCCGACCACGGCCTGGACCGCTGGCCCCGGGTGTGCATGTACAGGGTTATGGCCTGAGCGCCCCAAAGGGGCGCGGGGCTGTGACATTTGCGGCTCCGCCGCGTGGGCGCGACAAGCCCTCACCGGCCCGCAGCCAATCACGCACCCCCAGCAGCCCCCTCCCGCAACTCGACCTTCCGCACCTTCCCGGACACCGTCATCGGAAAAGCCTCCATGACCCGCACCGCACTCGGCACCTTGTAGTGCGCCAACCGCCCCTCACAGAACGCCCGCACCTCCTCCAGCGTCGGCGGATCACCGGCGTCCCGCGGAATGACACAGGCGAGCACCTCCTCGCCGTACCGTTCGTGCGGCACACCCACCACCTGCACGTCGGCGATCTTCGGGTGCGCGTACAGGAACTCCTCGATCTCGCGCGGATAGATGTTCTCGCCGCCCCGGATGATCATGTCCTTGATCCGGCCGACGATCTGCACGTACCCGTCGTCGAGCATCACCGCCAGGTCCCCGGTGTGCATCCACCGCCCGGCGTCGACGGACTCTGCGGTCTTCTCGGGCTCGTCCCAGTAGCCGAGCATCACGCTGTAGCCGCGGGTGCACAACTCGCCCGCCGAGCCACGCGGCAGGGTCGTACCGGTCGCCGGGTCGACGACCTTGACCTCGATGTGCGGCAGGACGCGTCCGACCGTGCCGGTGCGGTGCTCCAGGTCGTCGTCGCGGCGGGTCTGCAGGGACACGGGCGAGGTCTCGGTCATGCCGTAGCAGATGGAGACCTCCGCCATGTGCATCTCGGAGACCACCCGTTTCATCACCTCGACCGGGCAGGGCGAGCCCGCCATGATTCCGGTCCGCAGGGAGGACAGGTCGTACGTCGCGAAGTCGGGGAGGTTCAACTCCGCGATGAACATGGTCGGTACGCCGTAGAGGGACGTACAGCGCTCGTCCTGGACCGCGCGCAGGGTCGCCGTCGGGTCGAAGGACGGGGCCGGGATGACGATGCACGCGCCGTGCGAGGTCGCGGCGAGGTTTCCCATGACCATGCCGAAGCAGTGGTAGAAGGGCACCGGGACGCAGATCCGGTCCTGCTCGGTATAGGCGATCAACTCCCCCACGAAATAACCGTTGTTGAGAATGTTGTGGTGGGACAGGGTCGCGCCCTTGGGAAAGCCCGTGGTGCCCGAGGTGTACTGGATGTTGATCGGGTCGTCGCAGGACAGCTCGCTCCGGCGCGTCCGGAACTCCTCGTCCAGGTCGGGCGCGCCCCGGGCGATCAGCACGTCCCAGCTCGGGTCGCCGATGTAGACGGTCTCCCTCAACTGCGGGCATTTGCCGCGTACTTGCTCGACCATGGCCCGGTAGTCGCTCGTCTTGTGGCTCAGCGAGGCGAACAGCACCGAGATGCCCGCCTGCTTGAGCACGTACTCGACCTCGTGGGTGCGGTAGGCCGGGTTGATGTTCACCATGACCGCGCCGATGCGGGCGGTGGCGTACTGGACGAGCACCCACTCCGGGCAGTTGACCGCCCAGATCCCCACCCGTTCGCCCTTGGCGACCCCGCCGGCGAGCAGCGCGCGGGCCAACCCGTCTACGTCCGCGGCGAATTGGGCGTACGTCCAGCGCCGCCCTGACGGTACGTCGACGAGCGCGTCGCGGTCCGGCCAGGCCGCGACAGCCCGGTCCAGGTTGGCGCCGATGGTGTCGCCGACCAGTGGTGTCCCGCTCGTCCCGTGCGCGTACGACAGTTCGCCCGTCTCACCCACGTCACCGATCTCGCCCACGTCACTCACCTCACTCACCGGAAGTCCTCCTCGCGGTACTCGGCGTCCGACCCCGCGGCCGTCGCCTCGCGCAGCTCGATCCGGCGGATCTTGCCGGACACCGTCTTGGGCAGGTCACCGAACTCCAGGCGGCGGATGCGCTTGTACGGGGCGAGGGCCGTGCGCGAGTGCTCGAAGAGGACCTTCGCGGTGTCGGGTCCCGGCTCCCAGCCCTCCGCCAGGACGACGTACGCCTTCGGGACCGCGAGCCGCAGCTCGTCCGGTGCGGGCACCACGGCCGCCTCGGCGACGGCCTCGTGCTCCAGGAGCGCGCTCTCCAGCTCGAAGGGGCTGATCTTGTAGTCGCTCGCCTTGAAGACGTCGTCGCTGCGGCCCACGTACGTGATGTAGCCCTCGGCGTCGCGCGAGCCGATGTCGCCGGTGCGGTAGTAGCCGTCGGCCATCGCCTCGGCCGTACGGCCGGGGTCGCCGTGGTAGCCGGTCATCAGGCCCACGGGCCGGGTGGACAGGTCGAGCGCGATCTCGCCCTCCGTGGCGCCGGGCGCCCCCGTGACCGGGTCGAGGAGTTCGACCTTGAAGCCGGGGCTCGGCCGTCCCATGGAGCCCGTCTTGAGCGGCTGGCCGGGGCTGTTGGACACCTGTACGGCCGTCTCGGTCTGCCCGAAGCCGTCGCGGATCGTGACGCCCCAGGCGCGCCGCACCTGCTCGATGACCTCGGGATTCAGCGGTTCACCCGCGGCGACGGCCTCGCGCGGGGGCGTACGCAGCTGGGTCAGGTCGGCCTGGATGAGCATGCGCCAGACGGTGGGCGGGGCGCAGAACGTCGTCACTCCCGCGCGGTCCATCTCGGCCATCAGACGGGCCGCGTCGAAGCGCGTGTAGTTGTGGAGGAAGACGGTCGCCTCGGCGTTCCAGGGTGCGAAGAGGTTCGACCAGGCGTGCTTGGCCCAGCCGGGTGAGGAGATGTTCAGGTGCACGTCACCGGGCTTGAGGCCGATCCAGTACATGGTCGCCAGGTGGCCGATCGGGTACGACGTGTGGGTGTGTTCGACGAGCTTGGGGCGGGCGGTGGTGCCCGAGGTGAAGTAGAGCATCAGCGGGTCGTCGGCCCGGGTCGGGCCGTCGGGCCTGAAGACGCCCGAGGCGCGGTCGTACACGTCCTCGTACGACTGCCAGCCCGGATGTTCGCCGCCGACCACGACGCGGGTGTAGTCGCCGGGCACCTCGTCGAACTTGCCGGTGTCCTCGGCGCGCACGATCACGTGCCGGACCCGCCCCCGTTCGACGCGGTCGCGCAGGTCGGCGGGGCCGAGCAGCGGGGTGGCCGGGATGACCACGGCGCGCAGTTTCATCGCGGCGAGCGCCGTCACCCACAGCTCGGCCTGGTTGCCGAGCATGACGAGGATGCGGTCCCCGGCGCGTACGCCCAGCTCGCGCAGCAGGCCCGCGACCTCGTCGGAGCGTACGGACAGCTCGCCGAAGGACAGCTTGGTCTCGCGGCCGTCCTCCTCGACGATGTGCAGCGCGGTCCTGGCGTTGCCGTGGGCGATGTGGTCGAACCAGTCGAGGGCCCAGTTGAAGTGCTCGGGGCGGGGCCAGACGAAGCCCTCGTAGGCCGTGGCGTAGTCCTCGCGGTGCTCCAGCAGGAAGTCCCGCGCGCTGCGGAAGTGCTCCGTCGGCGTCATCGGCGGCGTAGTCATCTGTCCTCCTCGACCCCGGACCATTGCCGGGCGGCTCACTCACATCGTGTAATCCGTGATGCGGGTCTCACTACCCCCGAACGGGGGGTGCGCCGCGGTGAAGGGACGATCACGTGGCAACTGGCGCTACCGAAGCGGTGGAGCTGCGCGGCGCGCTGATGCGGCTGCGCCGGACGACGGGGCTGCCCGTGGCCTTCGGCGGCCTGGTCGAGCCGGGCCGCCATCAGGTGCGGATCAGTGAGCTCAACGGTACGGCGACGGCGGCGCTCAGCGCGCTCGCGGTGTCGTCGGGCAACGGCCTCGGCGGCAAGGCGGTCGCCCTCGCCCGGCCGTGCGCCGTCATGGACTACTCGTCCTCCCGGCAGATCAGCCACGAGTACGACGCCGCGGTCGCCGCGGAGGGGCTGCGGGCCATCCTCGCGGTGCCGGTCGTCGTACGCCGCCGGGTGCGCGGTGTCCTGTACGGCGCCCTGCGCACGGCCCAGCCCCTCGGCGACCGGACGCTGACCGCGGCCGTGGAGGCGGCGCGTGACGTGGAGCAGTCCCTGGTCGTACGGGACGAGGCGCAGGGCCTGCTGGCGGCGGCGCGCGAGCCGGAGGTGACGCCGGACGGCACCGAGGGCGCGGCGTGGGAGCGGGTCCGGGAGGCGCACGGGG
>NZ_JAPWHT010000044.1:0-37889 GCF_027270795.1 Streptomyces sp. ActVer | reverse complement strand
GGGTCCGCGTTCGCGAGCAGGGCCGCGGCGGGCTGTGTTTCGCCGCCCGTGACGCGCGCCAGCGGGGTGCCGACCTTGCCGCCGCACAGCACGTCGAAACCGACCGAGCGGAGCGGGCCGGCGACCGGGCCGCCCGCCTTGCCGTAACAGGCGTGCTGGCCGGCGGTGAACAGCGTGTCGGCGGCCAGCTCCAGCGGGATCAGCAGGGCGGCGATCCGCCCGAAGCCGCGCTCACGGCCCGCCAGCGCGTACGCGACGACGAAGACGGCACCCGCGACCACGGCCACGGTGGTCAGCGGCAGTGGGACCTGGGACAGCAGCACGTGCGACGCGGTGCTGAGCGTCACGACGAGTGCCGTGAACAGCGCCGCGCGCACGGCTCTGAGCTGGGTCCCGGATATGTCCATAGCGGAGGAAAGTGTCCCACGTACTCCTGTAAGAGGTCCCTAAAGGGTTCCTGTGCGTTGTGCGATGCCTACAGACCCGGAATCCGGCCGTTACGGAAAAGGTCCACGAAGATCTGGTGGTCGGCACGCGCCCGTGCGCCGTAATCATGCGCGAAGTCGACAAGGAGGTCGCCGAAGCTGTCCTCGTCGCCCGCGATCGCCGCGTCGATGGCGCGCTCCGTGGAGAACGGCACCAGCTCCGAGTGGCCGCTCTCGTCGTCCGCCGCCGCGTGCATGGTGGCGGTGGACCGGCCGAGGTCCGCGACGACCGCCGCGATCTCCTCCGGGTCGTCGATGTCGCTCCAGTCCAGGTCCACCGCGTACGGCGAGACCTCGGCGACGAGCTGGCCCGCGCCGTCCAGCTCGGTCCAGCCGAGCCACGGGTCCGCGTGCGCCTGGAGGGCGCGCTGCGAGATCACCGTGCGGTGGCCCTCGTGCTGGAAGTACTCACGGATCGAGGAGTCCGTGATGTGCCGGGAGACGGCCGGGGTCTGGGCCTGCTTGATGTAGATCACCACATCGTTCTCCAGGGCGTCGGTGGCGCCCTCCAGAAGGATGTTGTACGAGGGCAGCCCCGCCGAGCCGATGCCGATGCCACGGCGGCCCACGACGTCCTTCACGCGGTACGAGTCGGGGCGGGACAGGGACGCCTCCGGCAGCGTCTCCAGGTAGCCGTCGAAGGCCGCGAGGACCTTGTAGCGCGTGGCCGCGTCCAGCTCGATGGAGCCGCCGCCCGGCGCGAAGCGGCGCTCGAAGTCGCGGATCTCGGTCATCGAGTCGAGCAGCCCGAAGCGGGTCAGCGAGCGGGCGTCCCGCAGGGCGTCCAGGAGCGGGCCCTGCGCGGTGTCCAGCGTGAAGGGCGGCACCTCGTCGCTCTTGGCGCCCGTCGCGAGGGCGTGGATCCGCTCGCGGTAGGCGGCCGCGTACGTCCGGACGAGGTCGGTGATCTGTCCGTCGCTCAGCGCCTTCGCGTAGCCGATCAGGGCCACCGAGGCCGCGAGGCGCTTGAGGTCCCAGGTGAAGGGGCCGACGTACGCCTCGTCGAAGTCGTTCACGTTGAAGATCAGGCGCCCCTGGGCGTCCATGTACGTGCCGAAGTTCTCCGCGTGCAGGTCGCCGTGGACCCACACGCGCGAGGTGCGCTCGTCCAGGTACGGTCCGCCCCGCTTCTCCTGCTCCAGGTCGTGGTAGAAGAGGCCGGCCGTGCCGCGGTAGAAGGCGAACGCGGAGGCCGCCATCTTCCGGAACTTCACGCGGAACGCGGCCGGGTCGGCGGCCAGCAGTTCGCCGAAGGCGGTGTCGAACACGGCGAGGATCTGTTCGCCGCGTTGCTCGGCGCTGAGCTGCGGAACCGACATCGCTGGGTGCCTCCTGGTGCAGGTGGTGCATGACAAGTGGGACGGAACGTGCCGTCCGCCGGAGCGGATGTCTCCGTCATCTTCCAACGGACGAAGGTACGCGGGAGTGCCCGTTTTCCCCTCACGAAGGTACGGGGGAGACCGCTCCGAGTGTCAGTGCTCCGGCATAGACTTCGACGCTGTCCCCCGGACTGTGCGCAGCCTGTTGGGGAGCTCGTCGACGCCAGTTCTTCTTGGAGGCCGAAGCCGTGTCAAAGCCGCCGTTCACGCACCTGCACGTCCACACCCAGTACTCGCTGCTGGACGGTGCCGCGCGGCTGAAGGACATGTTCAACGCCTGCAACGAGATGGGCATGACCCATATCGCGATGTCGGACCACGGCAATCTGCACGGGGCGTACGACTTCTTCCACTCGGCCAAGAAGGCGGGCGTCACGCCGATCATCGGCATCGAGGCGTACGTCGCCCCCGAGTCGCGACGCAACAAGCGGAAGATCAAGTGGGGTCAGCCGCATCAGAAGCGGGACGACGTCTCCGGCTCCGGTGGTTACACGCACAAGACGATCTGGGCGGCCAACAAGACGGGCCTGCACAACCTGTTCCGGCTGTCCTCGGACGCGTATGCCGAGGGCTGGCTGCAGAAGTGGCCGCGGATGGACAAGGAGACCATCTCCCAGTGGTCCGAGGGGCTGATCGCCTCCACGGGATGCCCCTCCGGCGAACTGCAGACCCGGCTGCGCCTCGGCCAGTTCGACGAGGCGGTGAAGGCGGCCTCGGAGTACCAGGACATCTTCGGCAAGGACCGGTACTTCCTGGAGCTGATGGACCACGGCATCGAGATCGAGAGCCGGGTCCGTGACGACCTGCTGCGGGTGGGCAAGAAGCTGGGCATCCCGCCGCTGGTGACGAACGACTCGCACTACACGTACGCACACGAGGCGACCGCGCACGACGCGCTGCTGTGCATCCAGACCGGCAAGAACCTCTCCGATCCGGACCGCTTCCGCTTCGACGGGACCGGTTACTACCTGAAGTCGACGGACGAGATGTACGCCGTCGACTCGTCGGAGGCCTGGCAGGAGGGGTGTGCGAACACCCTCCTGGTGGCCGAACAGATCGACACGACGGGCATGTTCGAGGCGAAGAACCTCATGCCGAAGTTCGACATCCCCGAAGGCTTCACCGAGGTCACCTGGTTCCAGGAGGAGGTGCGCCGCGGAATGGAGCGCCGCTTCCCCGCCGGCGTCCCCGACGACCGCCAGAAGCAGGCCGAGTACGAGATGGACGTCATCATCCAGATGGGGTTCCCGGGGTACTTCCTCGTCGTCGCCGACTTCATCATGTGGGCCAAGAAGCAGGGCATCGCGGTCGGCCCCGGCCGTGGCTCCGCGGCCGGTTCGATCGTGTCGTACGCCATGGGCATCACCGACCTCGACCCGATCCCGCACGGTCTGATCTTCGAGCGGTTCCTGAACCCCGAGCGCGTCTCCATGCCCGACGTCGACATCGACTTCGACGAGCGTAGGCGCGTCGAGGTGATCAGGTACGTGACGGAGAAGTACGGCGCCGACAAGGTCGCCATGATCGGCACGTACGGCAAGATCAAGGCGAAGAACGCCATCAAGGACTCCGCGCGCGTGCTGGGCTACCCGTACGCGATGGGCGACCGGCTCACCAAGGCGATGCCCGCCGACGTCCTCGGCAAGGGCATCGACCTGAACGGCATCACCGATCCCAAGCACCCGCGCTACGGCGAGGCCGGTGAGATCCGCGGGATGTACGAGAACGAGCCGGACGTGAAGAAGGTCATCGACACCGCGAAGGGCGTCGAGGGTCTGGTCCGGCAGATGGGTGTGCACGCGGCCGGCGTGATCATGTCCAGCGAGCCCATCGTCGACCACGCCCCGGTCTGGGTGCGGCACACCGACAACGTCACGATCACGCAGTGGGACTACCCGCAGTGCGAGTCGCTCGGCCTGCTCAAGATGGACTTCCTGGGCCTGCGCAACCTCACGATCATGGACGACGCCATCAAGATGGTGAAGGCCAACAAGGGCATCGACCTGGAGATGCTCTCCCTCCCGCTGGACGACCCCAAGACCTTCGAACTGCTCTGCCGCGGTGACACCCTCGGCGTCTTCCAGTTCGACGGCGGCCCGATGCGCTCGCTGCTCCGCCAGATGCAGCCCGACAACTTCGAGGACATCTCCGCCGTCTCGGCCCTCTACCGGCCGGGCCCGATGGGCATGAACTCGCACATCAACTACGCGGAGCGCAAGAACAAGCGCCAGGAGATCACGCCGATCCACAAGGAGCTGGAGGAGCCGCTCGAAGAGGTCCTGGCGGTCACCTACGGCCTGATCGTCTACCAGGAGCAGGTCCAGAAGGCCGCCCAGATCATCGCCGGCTACTCGCTCGGCGAGGCCGACATCCTGCGCCGCGTGATGGGCAAGAAGAAGCCCGACGAGCTGGCGAAGAACTTCGTCCTCTTCCAGGAGGGCGCCCAGAAGAACGGCTACAGCGCCGAGGCGATCCAGGCCCTGTGGGACGTGCTGGTCCCGTTCGCCGGATACGCGTTCAACAAGGCGCACTCCGCCGCGTACGGGCTGGTGTCGTACTGGACCGGCTATCTGAAGGCGAACTACCCGGCCGAGTACATGGCCGCGCTGCTCACCTCGGTCAAGGACGACAAGGACAAGTCGGCGGTCTATCTCAACGAGTGCCGGCGCATGAAGATCAAGGTCCTGCCGCCGAACGTCAACGAGTCCGAGCAGAACTTCGCCGCGCAGGGCGACGACGTGATCCTCTTCGGCCTCTCGGCGGTGCGCAACGTCGGTACGAACGTCGTCGAGTCGATCATCCGCAGCCGCAAGGCCAAGGGGAAGTACGGCTCGTTCCCCGACTACCTCGACAAGGTCGAGGCGGCCGCGTGCAACAAGCGCACCACGGAGTCGCTGATCAAGGCCGGCGCCTTCGACACGATGGGGCACACCCGCAAGGGCCTCACCGCGCACTTCGAGCCGATGATCGACAACGTGGTCGCGGTCAAGCGCAAGGAGGCCGAGGGCCAGTTCGACCTCTTCGGCGGCATGGGCGAGGACGACAGCAGCGAGCCCGGCTTCGGGCTCGACGTCGAGTTCACCACCGACGAGTGGGACAAGGCCTACCTGCTCGCCCAGGAGCGGGAGATGCTCGGCCTGTACGTCTCAGACCACCCGCTCTTCGGCCTGGAGCACGTGCTGTCCGACAAGGCGGACGCGGGCATCGCCCAGCTCACCGGCGGCGAGCACTCGGACGGCGCGGTGGTCACCATCGGCGGGATCATCTCGGGCCTGCAGCGCAAGATGACCAAGCAGGGCAACGCCTGGGCGATCGCCACCGTCGAGGACCTCGCGGGCTCCATCGAGTGCATGTTCTTCCCGGCGACCTATCAGCTGGTGTCGACCCAACTCGTCGAGGACGCGGTGGTGTTCGTCAAGGGACGCCTCGACAAGCGCGAGGACGTGCCCCGGCTCGTCGCGATGGAACTCCAGGTCCCGGACCTGTCGAACGCGGGCACCAACGCGCCCGTGATCCTCACCATCCCGGCGCTGAAGGTCACCCCGCCGATGATCAGCAGGCTCGGCGAGATCCTCAGTCATCACAAGGGCGAGAGCGAGGTGCGGATCAGGCTCCAGGGCCCGAGCAAGACCACGGTCCTGCGGCTCGACCGGCACCGGGTGAAGCCGGACCCCGCGCTCTTCGGTGACTTGAAAGTGCTGCTCGGGCCGTCCTGCCTGGCGGGCTGAGGGGCAGCCGAGGTACCAGGAGGTCCGAACCGGTGGTCGAGGTACGACCTGAACCGGTGGGCGAGATACGAGAGGGGCACATCCGTCGCGGATGCGCCCCTCGTCGTGTGCCTGGGCTTCAGCAGCCCTCAACAGGCCTCGTACGGGCCTCAGTTGTGGCCGAAGCGCTTCTGGTGCTTACGGGCAACATCGGCGGGGCTGCCCTGGGCCTGCGACATCGGCGACTGCTGCGCCTCCGCCGAGGACCGGTCCGCCTGCTCCTGCGCGCGCTCAGCCTGCGAGGAGCGGTCCTGCTGCCCGCCCTGCTTGCGGTTCTTGTTCTTGGCCATGGTGATCTGCCTCCTACGGGGGATCTCGGGGCCAGGGCCGGGACCAGACTCACATACAAGGATAAGGGGCGCATTTCGGAGAATTACCGTGCGTAATAAGCCCTGTCGGTGAGTGATCTTCCGATCCGCCACGCCGAAGATCGAGTTCCGGCCGTTAACCTCCGCAGGGTCGGGCAGACTCGAAGGAAGCCCGAAGCAAACCTCCCGGAAAGAGGGTGGATCGCGTGGACCGCTGCATTGTCCTGGTGGACGCCGGGTACCTGCTCGGGGCTGCTGCCAGTCTCCTCGCCGGGGATTCCTCCCGCTCCCGGATCACCGTCGACCACGCCGCCCTCATCCAGGGCCTGCGCGAGCGCGCCGAGTCCGACACGGAACGGCCCCTGTTGCGCATCTACTGGTTCGACGGCGCCCCCGACCGCGTACCGCAGCCCGAGCACCGCAGACTGCGCGTGATGCCACGGGTCACGGTGCGCCTGGGCGCGCTGACCCGCAGCGACGGGCGCTGGGCGCAGAAGGGCGTGGACGCCGCCATGCACGCCGAGCTCACGGAGCTGGCGCGCAACCGTGCCTGCTCCGACGTCGTGCTGGTCACCGGGGACGGTGATCTGCTGCCGGGCATGATGGCCGCGAAGGAGCACGGGGTCGCCGTGCATCTGTGGGCCGTGCAGGCCGCCGACGGCGACTACAACCAGTCCGAGGACCTTGTCGCCGAGGCCGACGAGCGGCGGGTCCTCGACCGCATCTGGATCACCAAGGCCGTCCAGGCCAAGGATCTCGGCGGGGTCTGCGCGCCGCCGCCCGTTCCGCGGCCGGAGATCGCCGCGATCCTCTCCGCGCCGTTGCCCGAGTCCGCGCTGTCCTCCGCGGGGGAGCGGCCCTCGCGGGATGCCGAGCACGCGCAGGCCGCGCCGAGTGAGAACGGCACGGAGGAGAGGGCGCCGGCCGCCAAGGGGGGCGTTCCGACGCCCAAGGATCTGGCCGCGTTGCGGGCGCCCGGGACGCATGCGCATCCGCAGCCCGCCAACGCGACGCTTCGGTGGTCCTCCGACAAGGGGTGGGTCGACCGGCCTGGTACGGCCGCGGAGTCCGCGGAGGCCGCGCTGCTGCCCACGCTCGCGCAGCTCACGTCGGCCGAGCAGCGGTGGGCCGATCGTGAGGAGGACATCACGACGGTGGGTGGGGATCCGTACGAGGTCGGGCAGGTGTTTGCTCGGCGGTGGATGGGGCGGTTGTCGGACCAGGCCCAGTTGCAGAAGCTGTCGACGATGTATCCGCGGGTGCCGCATCGGATCGACGGGGAGTTGTTGCGGTATGCGGCTCGGTTCGGGCTGCTTGCGCACAAGGACGATCAGATCGATGAGCATGATCGGTATGCGATTCGGGCGGGGTTCTGGCGGGAGATCGATGTGCGGACCGCTGCCGAGCATGCTCCCGCGGGGGAGTAGAGGGTTCGGCTGAGGTTGGTTCGGCGCCGCCCCGGAGGGTTGTGGGTCGGCTGCGGGCCGGTGGGGGCTTGTCGCGCAGTTCCCCGCGCCCCTGACGGGGCGCGACCCGGCGTTGTTGTATGCGGCTGGGTTGGGGTTGCTCGCGCAGTTCCCCGCGCCCCTGAAGGGGCGTGACCGAGCGCTGTTCACTGCGGGCCGGTGGGGGCTTGTCGCGCAGTTCTTCGCGCCCCTTGCGGGGCGCTGGTCCGTGGCCCTGGTGGGGCCGATATTGGGCGTATGCCCGCCCCGGGCGTTGGTTTGGGGGTGGGACCCCGTACCCTCAGTCCTCGTGAGTACGCGCACCGCACAGGGAGTCCGGAACGGGCACGGTGGGGATGTCGTGTGCGCGGTGCGGGATCTGACGAAGACCTATCCGGCGGTGCGTGGGCGGCGCGGAGCACCCGGGACACCCGAGGTGCGGGCCACCGACGGGGTACGGATCGACATCCGGAGAGGTGAGATCTTCGGGCTGCTCGGACCGAACGGAGCGGGCAAGACCACCCTCGTACGGCAGCTGACGGGGCTGATGCGCCCCGACCGCGGCAGTGTCGAGATCCTCGGGCACGACATCGTGCGCCACCCCGAGCGGGCGGCGCGGATCCTGGCGTACCTGGGACAGGAGTCCACCGCGCTCGACGAGCTGACCGTGTCGCTCGCCGCGGAGACCACCGGGCGGCTGCGCGGGCTCGACGTACGCAGCGCGCGGGCCGAGCGGGACGAGGTCCTGGAGGAGCTGGGGCTCACTGCGCTGGCCGCGCGGCCACTGAAGAAGTTGTCCGGCGGGCAGCGCAGACTCGCTTGCTTCGCCACCACGCTCGTCGGCGCGCGGCCGTTCCTCGTCCTGGACGAGCCCACCAGCGGCATGGACCCCGTCGCCCGCCGCGCCGTCTGGGGTGCCGTCGACCGGCGCCGCGTCGAGCACGCCACGACGGTCCTCCTGGTCACCCACAACGTCATCGAGGCGGAGACGGTCCTCGACCGCGTCGCCGTCCTCGACCGGGGCCGTGTCATCGCCTGCGACACGCCCACCGGGCTGAAGGAGCAGGTCGCCGGCGAGGTGCGCCTCGAACTCGTCTGGCGCGAGCGGGCGCCCCTCGACGTGCCCGAGGTCGCCGCCCTGCGCGACCGGGCCGTAGAGTCGGGCCGTCGCTGGTCGCTGCGGCTCGCCCCCGATGAGGCCCGCGCGGCCGTGGCGGCCGTCACCGGCGGGGCCGCCTTCGCGGCACTGGACGACTTCACGCTCGCGACGCCTAGCCTGGAGGACGTGTACCTGGCACTGGGCGGCAGCGCCGGAAACGTACGGGGGTTGGTCAAGGCATGAGCGTGCGGGCCTCCACAGCCGTACGGAACAGGTACAGGACGACAGCCGAAGCGAACAGGAGCCGCTCGACGTGAGTGTCGTACCCGCCGAGGTCCTGCCCGGCGCAGCCCGTGCGGACGGGAGTCGGTCCGGTCATGGCACGGACACCGAGGACGGAGTCCGTGCCGTTGCCGGGCTCGGGCCGCGCGCGCGGCTGTGGCCGGCGCTGGCCGCCGTCTACCGGGCGCAGCTCTCCCGGGCCCGGGTGGCCCGGATCCCGCTGCTGTTCGTGGCGACCTTCCAGTCCGTCGGGATCATGGTCCTGATGCGCGGGGTCGTGGACGGCGGGGACGAGGCACGTGCCGTGGTGGCCGGTTCGTCGGTCCTCGTGGTCGCGTTCGTGGCGCTCAACCTGCTCGCCCAGTACTTCGGCCAGCTGCGCGCCAGCGGCGGCCTCGACCACTACGCGACGCTGCCCGTGCCGCCCGCCGCCGTCGTGCTGGGCGCGGCAGCCGCGTACGCCTCCTTCACCGTGCCCGGGACGCTCGTCACCGCCGTGGTCGGCTGCATGCTCTTCGGGCTGCCGCTGACCCACCTGTGGATCCTCCTCGCCGTCATCCCGCTCGCGGGCGCCGCGCTCGCCGGGCTCGGGGCGGCGCTCGGACTGCTCGCCCCGCGGCCCGAACTCGCCACACTGCTCGGACAGTTGGGCATGTCCGCCGCACTGCTGCTCGGTGTGCTGCCGCCGGACCGGCTGCCGACGGTCGTCCAGTACGCGCGTGACCTGCTGCCTTCCACGTACGGCGTCGAGGCCTTCGGGCTGACCTTCGGGGCGGACCCGGACTGGGCTGTCGTCCTGCTCGACCTCGCCGTGTGCGCGGGCGTCGGCGTCGCCTCGCTGGCCGTCGCGACCTGGGCCTACCGCCGGGCGGCCGTCCGGTGACGCGGCTGACAGGCAGGCCTGGCACGATGTCGGTGTGACCGCACCGCTGACTCCGCCTCCACAGCCGAACCACCAGCCTCCGCACCACGTCTGGCAGGCGCCGCCCCCCGGGTACGCGCCTGTTCATGAGGAGGACGGCCCCGGGATGAAGACCGAACTGCGCGAGGCCGCCGTCATCACGGTCGCGACGGCGATCGGCGGCGTGCTGCTCGGACTGCTGTGGTGCTGGCTGGCGCCGCGGGTGCCGCTGGTCTCGGACGGCGCGGCGGTCTACCCCAAGGACGTGGAGGGGGAGCAGGTCATCGGCGTGGACGGCACCTTCTCCCTGCTCGCGGTCGGCTTCGGCCTGGTCACCGCGGTGGTGGTCTTCCTGCTGCGGCGGCGTGGCGGCATCCCGCTGATCGTCGCGCTCACCGTCGGAGGCATCCTCGCCTCCCTGCTCGCCTGGCGCCTGGGCATCTGGCTCGGCCCCACCCAGGACGTGATCGCCCACGCCAAGGAGGCAGGCAAGGGCGTCACCTTCGACGCCCCCCTCGTCCTCAACGCCAAGGGCGCCCTGCTCGCCTGGTCCGTCTCGGCCCTCCTGGTCCACCTGGGCCTGACGGCTCTGTTCGCCCCAAGGGACCCGGATCCGTACGACCAGCCCCAGTTCCCTCACAGCGGCCCGTAAGGGGCGCGGGGAACTGCGCGAGCAACCCCCACGCACCCGCAGCTGAAAACGGTCCTATGCCGGCCGATGCCCGTGGTTCGACCGGCCCTTCTTGACCCGCCACTTCCTCTTACGCGTCTTCTTCGACATGTCCTGGGTACTTAACCGAGAACCGGCCCCCCGTCGAGGGGTCACGCACGCCCGACGGGAGCCAGAACCGCATCCGTGAGCTTCGCCAGATCCTCCGGAGCAAGCTCCACCTCAAGCCCCCGCCGCCCCGCGGACACACAAACGGTGGCGTGGGCCGAGGCCGACGCGTCCAGCACCGTACGCAGCCGCTTCCGCTGCCCGAGCGGCGAGATACCCCCACGCACGTACCCGCTGGAACGCTCCGCGGCGGCCGGATCGGCCATCGCGGCCCGCTTGCCGCCCACCGCCGAGGCCAGCGCCTTCAGGTCGAGCGAGCCGGCCACCGGCACCACGGCCACGGTGAGCTCCCCGTCGACGTCCGCGACCAGGGTCTTGAAGACCCGGTCCGGGGAGACGCCCATCGCCTCGGACGCCTCCTCCCCGTACGAGGGGTGCGAGGGGTCGTGCTCGTAGGAGTGGACCGTGAACTCGACGCCCGCCGCGGTGAGCGCCACGGTCGCGGGCGTCCCGCCCGACTGCTGCTGCTTCTTCGACTTCTTCGCCAAGACCCGTGCCCTTTGCCCTCGGTGGTCCACGTCAGTTGAGACTCGTCGGCCCCCGCGTCAGCTCCGACGCGGGCAGCGACGGCAGGTTGCGGATGATCGCGGTCTCCGCACGCAGCAGCGTCAGCTCCTCGCGGAGGCGGGACGCCGTGTCCGGGGCCTGGAGCAGCCGCTGTTTCGCCGGTACGTCGAGCATCGCCGCGGCGGCGACCAGGTACGAGACGACGGCCGGCTCGTCCGGCAGCTCGGCCCCGGTCGACAGGGACCGTTCCCGGGCCCCCGCGAGCCGCTTCTGATACTGCCGGAAGGCCCTCAGCACCCCCTCGGCCAGTGCGCCGGCCTCCTCGCCCGGGTCTTCCTCCAGCTCCTCCAGTTCGGCCGTCAGAAAGGCACCGGAGGCGTCCACGGAGAGCAGCCGTACCCGGGTCGTCCCGGTGGCGAGCACCTCGAAGCTGCCGTCGGCCCGTTCCCGGATGGTCGCGGCGTCCGCGACGCACCCGACCTCGTGGAAGGCCTTCGCCGCGTCGTCGCCGCAGCCGGCCGCGGGCCCGCGCTGGGGTACGGCGGTCTGGTCCGGCATGCCGGGCGCGGTGGACGCGACCTCGTGGCCGTCGCGGATGGCGACGACGACGAACCGGCGTGGATCGTCCTCGGGGGTCTTCAGGAGCTCGCGCATCATCGCGCGATAGCGCTCCTCGAAGACGTTCAGGGGCAGTACGAGCCCGGGGAACAGCACCGAGTTCAGGGGGAAGAGGGGGAGCCGGACGGTGGTCACGACGAGAAAGCCTAATGGTCACCGGAGCGCGCGCGTCCGCCGTGCTCACTCCGTGGATACGGAAGATCCCCGTTGCGTAGTTTCAGGGGCATGCCCGAAGCCACCTCGATCCGTATTCCGTCGCGCAGTTCGAGGAACTGGCCGAGCGGGTCGTCCGAGACGCGGCCCCAGGGGAACGAGGTGGCGTACGGCCCGATCCGGTGCAGCTCGACCAGTGCGTCCTGCCAGCGTTCGAGGCGGATCAGCACGTAGGTGAGCAGGTTGCGGACCTCCGCGGGCCACGGGTCGGCGTCCGCGTACTCCCCGGAGACGGCGATCGCGAGGTCGGCCGCCGCGTCGAGGCGTTCGCGCGGCACGGCCGCTCCGCCGCCCTCGGTCAGATAGGCGAAGGCCGCGCGCACCGGCAGGGCCTGGACGAGGGAGCCGGGCAGCGCGTCCTGGGCGGCCCGCTCGGCGAAGTCGAAGCACTCGCGGTGCGAGCCGTACCAGGCCGCGGACAGGTACTGGAGGGCGGCCGCATGGCAGCCGTAGTGGTGCGGGGAGCGTCGTACGGCCTCGGCCCACAGCCGTTCGAACGCGGTGTGCGGGGTGTTCGTGCCCCGGGCGTGGTCGAGCGCGATGCGCCACGGCACCGGGTCGCGCGGGTCGCCCTCGGCGGCCGCGGTGATCAGCGGCGCGACCTGGCGCAGCAGCTCGGCGCGGGCCGGTGACTCCCAGCCCCGGCACACCGCGAGCTCGGCCTTGACCAGCAGCGCGTCCGGGTCGTGCGGGGCGTCGGTGCACCAGTCGTCGAACCACTCCGTCCGGGAGCGCGCGAAGGCGGCGAGCCGGGTCGCGTACCGGTCCCGGTTCTCCCACTCGGCGGCCTCCCGGGTGGTGGACAGCAGCTTCGCCGCGGTCCCGTACTCGCCGCGGCCCGCGGCGACGAGCGCCGGTCCGAGCCGCTCGTCGGGCGCGTCGAGCAGTACCTCGTCGTCGGCGGGCAGACCGGCGGCGAGGCGCGAAGTGTTCCGCGCCATCCGTGCCGTACGGAGGAACGCGCGCAGCAGTGCCATGGTGGTGCCCATTGAAAACCCGCAGGTCGGACGGGTGCCAGGGGGTACGCGGTGACGCTTTTGTAACCATGGTTTGGTTGCGTGCGAAATGGTCAAGGCCAGGTAAAAGGTGACTGTTGTTCATGTGTCAAGCAGTTGTGCGCGGCCCGGGAGAGAGGCCTGCTCAGCCTCTGCCCGGCCCCTGCTCATCCTCTGCGCAGCATCCGTGTCGCGCCCGCCGCCACCGTCGTGGCGAGGACCCAGCCCAGCAGGATCACCACCGCGGACAGCCACTGCCAGCCGCCCCGCAGCTGCCAGTAGCCGACCTGGCCGAGATCGATGACCGGCAGCAGCAGGTCCAGGGCGAACAGCGACGGGTTCCACGGCGGATGTTCGCCGCTTTTGAGCGGCGGATGGTCGGCATGTGCGAAGGCTATGGAGGTCGCCGCCCACAGCACGGCCATCCACACGGCCGCCCGCCCCGGCCGGTACCCGTAGGCGACCGTCCAGTCCTGCGCGTACCCCCAGAGCTTGGCGGCGATCGGCAGGTTCTCGCGTCGGTGGCGCTGCTTGGCGAGCAGCACCTCGCGGGCGTCCTCGTCCTCGCCGCCGTTGCGCAGCACGGTCGCCAGCCGCTCGTACGGCTCCGGGTTGTACTCCGGGGTCGCCGCGGCAACCCACTCCAGGCGCCGGGCGGGCGGGAACGGGCCGCGCGGCACGAGGTACTCGTACTGGAAGCCGCCCATCTGCAGCTGGCCCGCGCCCGGCCAGCTGGTCGCCTGGTCCATCAGGTTGACCACCTTCGCGCCGTTCAGCACGACCCGTCCGCGCTGTGGCCGCTCGCCGAGGAAGCGCAGCTCGGGCACCTGGACGCGGCGCAGCGAGACCTCCTGGCCGTCCCGCAGGACGAGGCGGGCCTGCTCGAAGTCCACCGCGTCCCCGAACCGGCCGTCGTCGAGCCGGATCCCGCCCTCGCACTCGAACCGCTGGACGCGGGTGCCGCGCGCCGGGGTGCGGCCGCTGGTGTGGACGGGGTCGCCGACGCTCGCCGGGGTCAGGTACAGCGTGCGCTCGACGGTCAGCTGCGGTGCGTTCAGCGCGCGGCGGCTCCCGTACGGGTTGGCCAGCCGGCTGCCGCGCAGGCTGAGCGAGACGCCGACCTTCGCGCCGCGCAGGCTCAGCTCGCCGTGCGACTCCAGCATCTCGGCCTGGAGGTCCTGCCCGACGGTCATTCCGTCGCCGGTGAGGGAGCGGCCGCGCCGGTCCCGGTAGACGATCGCCTGGTTGAGCAGCAGGTCCGTGCCGATCTGCGCGTCCGTGAGACGTACGCCGTTGTGGAAGCGGCAGCGCGGCAGATGCAGATCGCCCTCGGTGTGCACCCGGGCCGCCTCAAGGCGCGGCACGGCGCAGTCCACCAGGCGCACGGTCGTGAACCGGGCCTCCGGCAGCAGGACCTCCTTCTCGAACCGGCAGCCCTTGATCTCGACGTACGGCTCGATCGTGCCGCCCGCGAGGTCGAGCACGTCGACGATCTGGACGCCGGTCAGTTTGAGCGAGGCGACGCGGCCGTCGGGCGCGGGCGGTCCGTCCAGCAGCAGCCAGGCCACTATCCGGGCGCGCACACAGCGCTCGGGGCCCCATGGATGGCCGCCGTGCGGATCGTCGACGGTCGGGTCCCCGGCGCGCAGGTCGTACACGCTGCCGTTGCGGAACGCCTGCCACATCCCGGCTTCGGTGGCGGTCAGGTCATCGGGCAGTTCTCCGGCGCGGACGCCGGCCCCCTGGGTCACGGTCTTCCCTTTCTCCCCCGCTACTCGCGGGTTTCGTACAGTCGTTCCTGTGATGCCCGCTGGGTGACTGACTGAACGCCACCGGTGAAGGTGATCTTCCGGAACCCGCGCCAGGAACGAAAACGGGCCACGCGCCCACCGGCGATCCACGGCCCGTATCAGCGATTGATACAGCCGTCCGGCGCCCGATCCCCGTCTGAGAGAATTGTCTGTGTGATCTCCCGAATCGATCTGCGCGGCGACGCCCTCCCCGAGGGCTCCGCCCTGCGCGACCTGCTGCCCCGAGCCGACTTCGACGTTTCGGCCGCACTGGAGAAGGTGCGTCCGATCTGCGAGGCCGTGCATCATCGGGGGGACGCGGCGCTGATCGACTACGCGGAGAAGTTCGACGGCGTGCGCCTGGAATCCGTCCGCGTCCCGGCGCGGGCGATCACGGAGGCACTGGAGCAGCTCGATCCGGCCGTCCGCGCGGCCCTGGAGGAGTCGATCCGCCGCACCCGCGTCGTCCACCGCGAGCAGCGCCGCACCACGCAGACCACCCAGGTCGTGCCCGGCGGCTCGGTCACCGAGAAGTGGGTGCCGGTCGACCGCGTCGGGCTGTACGCGCCCGGCGGCCGGGCCGTCTACCCGTCGTCCGTGATCATGAACGTGGTGCCGGCACAGGAGGCGGGCGTCGAGTCGATCGCCCTCGCCTCCCCGGCCCAGTCCGAGTTCGGCGGCCTGCCGCACCCGACGATCCTGGCTGCCTGCGCGCTGCTCGGGATCGACGAGGTGTACGCGGCAGGCGGCGCGACCGCCGTCGCGATGTTCGCGTACGGCACCGAGTCCTGCGCGCCCACCAACATGGTCACGGGCCCGGGCAACATCTGGGTCGCCGCCGCCAAGCGCTACTTCGCGGGCCGGATCGGCATCGACGCCGAGGCCGGTCCGACCGAGATCGCGATCCTCGCCGACGAGAGCGCCGACCCGGTGCACGTCGCGTCCGACCTGATCAGCCAGGCCGAGCACGACCCGCTGGCCGCCGCCGTCCTGGTCACCGACTCGGTCGCGCTGGCCGACGCGGTGGAGAAGGAGCTGGAGCCGCAGGTCGCGGCCACCAAGCACATCGAGGACCGGATCGTCCCGGCGCTGGGCGGCAGGCAGTCCGCGATCGTGCTGGTCGACGGCGTGGACGAGGGCCTGCGGGTCGTCAACGCGTACGGCGCCGAGCACCTGGAGATCCAGACCGCCGACGCGAGCGCGGTGGCAGGCCGGGTCCGCAACGCCGGCGCGATCTTCGTCGGCCCCTGGGCGCCCGTCTCGCTGGGCGACTACGCGGCCGGCTCCAACCACGTACTCCCGACCGGCGGCTGCGCCTGCCACTCCTCGGGTCTGTCGGTCCAGTCGTTCCTGCGCGGGATCCACATCGTCGACTACACGCGCGACGCCCTCGCGGAGGTGGCCCACCACGTGGTGACGCTCGCCGAGGCCGAAGACCTCCCCGCCCACGGTGCCGCCGTCAAGGCAAGGTTCGACTGGAAGGTGCCCAGCAAGTGACCGGCATCGACGACCTCCCCGTACGCGACGAGCTGCGCGGCAAGTCCCCGTACGGCGCGCCCCAACTCGACGTCCCCGTACGGCTGAACACGAACGAGAATCCGTACCCGCTGCCCGACGCGCTCGTCGAGCGGATCGTCGAGCGCGTGCGCGAGGCGGCCCGGAACCTCAACCGCTACCCCGACCGGGACGCGGTCGAGCTGCGCACCGAGCTGGCCAAGTACCTGACGAAGACCGGCAAGCACGCGGTCGGCCTCCAGAACGTCTGGGCGGCCAACGGCTCGAACGAGGTCATCCAGCAGCTGCTGCAGACCTTCGGCGGGCCCGGCCGCACGGCGATCGGCTTCGAGCCCTCGTACTCGATGCACGGCCTGATCTCGCGCGGCACGGGCACCGGATGGATCTCCGGCCCGCGCAACGAGGACTTCACGATCGACCTCGCGGCCGCCGAGCAGGCGATCGCCGAGAACAAGCCCGACGTCGTCTTCATCACCACCCCCAACAACCCCACGGGCAACGCCGTTCCGCCCGGGACGGTCCTCGCGCTGTACGAGGCCGCGCAGGCGGCGAAGCCGTCGATGGTCGTCGTCGACGAGGCGTACATCGAGTTCAGCCATGGCGACTCGCTGCTTCCGCTGCTCGAAGGTCGGCCGAATCTCGTCGTCTCGCGGACGATGTCGAAGGCCTTCGGCGCGGCCGGGCTGCGCCTCGGCTATCTCGCCGCGGACCCGGCGGTCGTGGACGCCGTCCAGCTCGTACGGCTGCCGTACCACCTGTCGGCCGTCACACAGGCGACCGCGCTGGCCGCCCTGGAGCACACCGACACCCTGCTCGGATACGTCGAGCAGCTGAAGACCGAGCGGGACCGGCTCGTCCTCGAACTGCGGGCGATCGGCTTCGACGTGACCGAGTCCGACGCGAACTTCGTGCAGTTCGGGCGGTTCGACGGGGAGAACGGGTCGCACACCGCCTGGCAGAAGATCCTCGACCGGGGCGTCCTGGTCCGGGACAACGGCGTACCGGGGTGGCTGCGGGTCAGCGCCGGAACCCCCGCCGAAAACGACGCGTTCCTCGACGCGGTACGTGAACTGAAGAAGGAGCAGAGCGCATGACTCGCGACGGGCGTGTTGGAAGAGTCGAGCGGGTGACCAAGGAGACGTCGGTCCTCGTCGAGATCGATCTCGACGGAACCGGCAAGGTCGACGTGTCGACAGGAGTCGGCTTCTACGACCACATGCTCGACCAGCTCGGCCGGCACGGTCTGTTCGACCTGACCGTGAAGACCGAGGGCGACCTGCACATCGACTCGCACCACACCATCGAGGACTCCGCCCTCGCGCTCGGCGCCGCCTTCAAGCAGGCGCTCGGCGACAAGGTGGGCATCTACCGCTTCGGCAACTGCACGGTCCCGCTGGACGAGTCGCTCGCCCAGGTGACCGTCGACCTCTCAGGCCGCCCGTACCTCGTGCACACCGAGCCCGAGAAGATGGCGCCGATGATCGGCGAGTACGACACGACGATGACCCGGCACATCTTCGAGTCGTTCGTCGCGCAGGCCCAGATCGCGCTGCACGTCCACGTGCCCTACGGGCGCAACGCGCACCACATCGTGGAGTGCCAGTTCAAGGCGCTCGCCCGGGCACTGCGGTACGCCTCCGAGCGCGACCCGCGCTCCGCCGGAATTCTTCCCTCCACGAAGGGCGCGCTGTAAAGCCATGACAGGCCTCAACACCATCCTCATCGTCGTCGGGCTCTTCCTGCTCGGCGGCGTCTACTCCTTCATCAAGCAGCAGATGCCGAAGGGACTCATCGTGCTGCTGTCGATCGGCGCCGGCATGTGTCTGGTCGCGGGCGTCCTGAGGCTGGAGGTGTGGAATTGAGCTCCCCTTCCAAACGAGTAGTTGTCTTTGACTACGGCTTCGGGAACGTGCGCTCGGCGGAACGCGCCCTCGCGCGCGCGGGTGCCGAGGTCGAGATAACACGTGACTTCGACAAGGCCATGAACGCGGACGGCCTGCTGGTGCCTGGCGTCGGTGCCTTCGCCGCCTGCATGAAGGGGCTCAAGGAGGTGCGCGGCGACTGGATCGTCGGCCGTCGTCTCGCCGGTGGCCGCCCGGTCATGGGCATCTGCGTCGGCATGCAGATCCTCTTCGCGCGCGGCATCGAGCACGGCGTCGAGACCGAGGGCCTCGACGAGTGGCCCGGTTCGGTCGAGCCGCTGCAGGCCGACATCGTGCCCCACATGGGCTGGAACACCGTCGAGGCACCGGCGGGCTCCCAGCTCTTCGCCGGCCTGGACACGGACGCGCGCTTCTACTTCGTGCACTCGTACGCCGTCCACGACTGGAACCTCGAAGTCGCCAACCCGGCGATGCGCGAACCGCTCGTCACCTGGTCGACGCATGGCAAGCCCTTCGTGGCGGCCGTGGAGAACGGCGCTCTGTGGGCCACGCAGTTCCACCCCGAGAAGTCCGGCGACGCCGGAGCGCAGCTGCTCACCAACTGGATCGGAACCCTGTAGACCATGGCCAAGCTCGAACTCCTCCCCGCCGTCGACGTCCGTGACGGCCAGGCGGTCCGCCTCGTCCACGGCGAGTCCGGTACGGAGACCTCGTACGGCTCTCCTCTGGAGGCGGCCCTCGCCTGGCAGCGGGCGGGTGCCGAGTGGCTGCACCTCGTGGACCTGGACGCCGCGTTCGGCACGGGCGACAACCGTGCGCTGATCGGCGGGGTCGCGGAACGCATGAAGGAACTGCACATCAAGGTGGAGCTGTCCGGCGGCATCCGTGACGACGCCACGCTCGCCGCGGCCCTCGCCACCGGCTGTACCCGGGTGAACCTCGGCACGGCGGCCCTGGAGACCCCCGAGTGGGTCGCCAAGGTCATCGCCGAGCACGGCGACAAGATCGCGGTCGGTCTCGACGTACGCGGCACGACCCTGCGCGGCCGCGGCTGGACCCGCGACGGCGGCGACCTCTACGAGACGCTGGAGCGCCTCAACAAGGAGGGCTGTGCGCGGTACGTCGTCACGGACATCGCGAAGGACGGCACGCTCCAGGGCCCGAACCTGGAGCTGCTGAAGAACGTGTGCGCGGCGACGGACCGCCCGGTGGTGGCGTCGGGCGGCGTCTCGTCGCTGGACGACCTGCGTGCCATCGCCGAGTTCGTGCCCCTCGGCGTCGAGGGCTCGATCGTCGGCAAGGCCCTGTACGCGAAGGCGTTCACCCTGGAAGAGGCCCTGGAGGCGGTGGCCAAGTGAGCGGTCTGCGACGCGTCTCGACCGGAGCCCCCTGGGAGGATGCCTTCGGGTACTCCCGCGCGGTGGAGCTGCCGAACGGGCTGGTGCTGGTCTCCGGCTGCACGTCGATAGTGGACGGTGAGATCGCCGGAGGCGGCCCGTACGAGCAGGCGGTCAACGCGTTCAAGGTCGCGCTGGCGGCGCTGAAGCAGCTGGACCTGGGCCGCGAGGACGTCGTACGGACGCGCATGTACCTCACCCACGCCCGGGACGTGGAGGACGTCGGACGCGCTCACAAGGAGCTGTTCGACTCCGTCCGGCCCGCCGCATCCATGATCATCGTCTCCGGTTTCGTGGACCCCAGCCTGGTGGTCGAGGTCGAGGTGGAGGCGTACCGAGAGGCACCCGAGTCATGACCCTGGCCGTACGAGTCATCCCCTGCCTGGACGTCGACAACGGCCGGGTCGTCAAGGGCGTCAACTTCCAGAACCTGCGCGACGCGGGCGACCCCGTCGAGATGGCCAAGGTGTACGACGCCGAGGGCGCCGACGAGCTGACGTTCCTGGACATCACCGCGTCCTCGGGCAACCGCGAGACCACGTACGACGTGGTGCGCCGTACCGCCGAGCAGGTCTTCATCCCGCTCACCGTGGGCGGCGGCGTCCGCACCGCGGAGGACGTGGACAAGCTGCTGCGGGCGGGCGCGGACAAGGTCGGCGTCAACACGGCCGCCATCGCCCGCCCCGACCTGATCCGCGAGATCGCCGAGCGCTTCGGGCGGCAGGTGCTGGTGCTGTCGGTGGACGCGCGGCGGACCCCCGAGGGCACCTTCGAGGTGACCACCCACGGCGGCCGCAAGGGCACCGGCATCGACGCCGTCGAGTGGGCGCACCGGGCCGCCGAGCTGGGTGCGGGCGAGATCCTGCTCAACTCGATGGACGCCGACGGCACGAAGGACGGCTACGACATCGAGATGATCGAGGCCGTACGGAAGCACGTCACGGTGCCGGTGATCGCCTCCGGCGGAGCGGGCCGGCTGGCCGACTTCCCGCCTGCTGTCGCCGCGGGCGCGGACGCCGTGCTCGCCGCGTCCGTCTTCCACTTCGGCGACCTGCGGATCGGCGAGGTGAAGCAGGCGTTGCGGGAGGCGGGGCATCCGGTGCGGTGACGCCCCGGAGACTCGTTCACGCATAGGAGAGGTTTCGGTAAGCCCCGGTCACCTGGTGGCCGGGGCTTACTCGTGGCGAGAAGGGAAAGAAAAGTTGCGCAATTTATATTGCGCAACTTTTCTTTCGTATCTACGGTGGTGTCATGAGCGGCACGGAGAACCTCCCGATCACGGGCCTGGGCACCCTCAAGGCCCTGGCCCACCCCCTGCGGATGCAGCTGTACCGAGGGCTGTGCGTGGCCCGCACCGCCACCGCGTCCCAGCTCGCCGAGCAGGTCGACGAAGCGGTCTCACTGGTCAGCTACCACCTGCGCAAGCTCGCCGAGCACGGGTTGATCGAGGCGGCAGAGCCGCAGAGCGGGGACGCCCGCGAGCGCTGGTGGCAGCCCTCCTCGCAGGGCGTGAGCATCAGGGACAAGGACTTCCGGGACGCACCCGAGAGGGCGTCCGCGCATCTGGCCGCCACCAGGCTCTTCCATGAGCAGCGGGCCGACATGTACCGCCGCTACCTCGACGAACGCCCCACCTGGGGCGCCGAGTGGAACTCCGCCGCACCGGACAACGAGTCGCTGCTGCGACTGACCTCCGCCGAACTGGCCGAACTCGGCGGGGAGTTGCTCGCCCTCGCCAGGAAGTACGACGAGAAGGGCCGCGCCGCAGAGGCGGCGGGCGCGACCGAGGGGCGCGAGAACGTCGCGCTGCATGTGTACGGATTCCCGTTCCGCACCTGAGAGTTCGCCCGCGCGCGCCCGAGAGAGGCCGTCGTGACCGTCACCCCCGCGATATCCGAACCGCTCGCCGCCGAGCGCCCCGCCCATCGGGACCCCAACGTCCTGCGGTGGCTCGGCGCGTACGCCTCGTCGGCGATGGGCGACAACGTCTACTACGTGGCCCTGTCCTGGGCCGCCGTACAGGCCGGGACCCCGTCACAGGCCGGGCTCGTGCTGGCCGCGAGCGCCGTGCCGCGTGCCCTGCTGATGCTGGGTGGGGGAGTGATCGCCGATCGCTTCGGGCCGCGCCGTGTGCTGATCGGCAGCAACGCAGTGCGGTGCGCGGCGGTGCTCGCCGTCACCGTGCTCCTGCTGGTGAGCAGCCCGGGGCTGTGGCTGCTGGGGCTGCTCGCTCTCGTCTTCGGTGTGGTCGATGCCGTCCTCATGCCCGCGCTGGGGGCCCTGCCGTCCCGTATCACCGCGCGCGGCCAGCTCACCCGGGTCCAGGGCATGCGGGGGCTCGCGAGTCGTCTCGCCAACGTCGTGGGCGCGCCGATCGGTGGACTCTGCGTGGCGCTCGGCGGTGCGGCCGCGGCCTTCGGGGTAGCCGCGCTGCTGTTCGCGGTGTGTTTGCCCTTGCTGATCGCCGTACGCGTGGGCCGACGGCCCGGAGGAGACGGGCAGCCCGTTCACTCCGCCTGGCGTGAGCTCCGTGACGGGCTCGGCCACATCCGGCGGAACCCTGTCCTCGCCCGGCTCGTCGTTGTCGTCGCCCTGAGCGATCTGGGCTTCGTGGGTCCGCTGAACGTCGGACTGACCCTGCTCGCGGACGAGCGGGGGTGGGGTGCCTCCGGGATGGGGTGGGTGCTCGCCGGGTTCGGGGCCGGGGCGGGGACCGTGTCCCTGCTGCTGACTGTGCGGGGGCGGGTGCCGCGGGCAGGGCTGGTGCTGTCCGTGACGATCGCGGTCGGGGCCGCCGCCATCGCGGCGCTCGCCTACGTGCCCACGGTCGCCGCCGCTGTCGGGGTCGCGCTCGCCGTGGGGTTGCTGGCCGGGCTGAGCGGCGCGCTGTGCGGAGCGCTGCTGCAGACCGAGTCGGATCCCGGGTTCGTCGGTCGGGTGACCTCCGTGTCGAACCTCTTCAGTCTCGGCCTCGCCCCGCTCACCTTTCCGCTGACCGGGGCGGCGGTCGCCCTCTGGGGAACCGGGCCTGTCTTCTGCGCGAGTGCGAGTGTGTGCGCGCTCGGCGGGATCTTCGGGCTGTGTTCCCGAGCCCTGCGGCGCGCCGAGCTTCCGGCATAGCGCACCGCGTCGGGCCTCAGAGGGGCCTACAGGCCCAACTGCCTGGCGTCGTGCAGCTTCGCGATCGCATCCTTGTCGCCCTCCAGCTCCACCTCGGCCGCGTTCTGCCGCCCGTACAGGAACAGCAGCAGCTCCGAGGGCTCGCCCGTGGCCGTCACGACCGGTGTGCCCCGGTGGGCGACCGCCGTCTGGCCGTCCGGGCGGCGCAGGACCAGGCCCGTGGGGGTGCCGCGGCCCATCAGGCGGGCCGTGCGTTCCAGGCGGGACCAGAGGGCGTCCTGGAAGACCGGGTCGAGCTCGCGGGGAACCCAGTCGGGCTGGGCGCGGCGTACGTCCTCGGTGTGGACGTAGAACTCGATCGCGTTGGACGCCTCGTCGATCTGCTTGAGGGAGAAGGGCGAGAAGCGCGGCGGCCCCGTACGGATGAGCTGGATCAGCTCCTCGTACGGCTTCTCGGTGAACTCGGCCATCACCCGGTCGAGGCGCGAGGCGAGCTGCTTGATCAGGATGCCGCCCGCGGCATCCGGGCGGCGCTCGCGCACGACCACGTGCGCGGCGAGATCACGGGTGTTCCAGCCCTCGCACAGAGTGGGGGCGTCCGGGCCCTCCGTCTCCAACAGATCGGCGAGGAGAAGTCGTTCACGCTTGGCATGGGTCGACATGTCAGCAAGCCTACGACCGGCCCGCCGGTCCGCCCACCCGTGAACCCGGCCACCGCCCCGATCGCGCCGCTTTTCTCTCGTCCGGCGCTCTCATCCAGTGGACATCCACCGGGAGTGTCCGACCGGCGCGGCACAATGGTCGTCATGACCAGCACGCCCCCGCCCGGCACGCCCAGCAGCCTGGATCCCGAGATCGCCGCCCGCCTCAGGCGCAGCGCCGACGGGCTCGTCCCCGCCATCGCCCAGCAGTACGACACCGGAGAGGTGCTGATGCTCGGCTGGATGGACGACGAGGCGCTGCATCGCACGCTGACGACCGGCCGGTGCACCTACTGGTCGCGCAGCCGCCGGGAGTACTGGGTCAAGGGCGACACCTCCGGTCACTTCCAGTGGGTCAGGTCCGTCGCCCTCGACTGCGACGCGGACACCGTGCTGGTCAAGGTCGACCAGGTGGGCGCCGCCTGCCACACCGGCGACCGCACCTGCT
Source organism: Streptomyces sp. ActVer (assembly GCF_027270795.1). Classification (NCBI taxonomy): domain Bacteria; kingdom Bacillati; phylum Actinomycetota; class Actinomycetes; order Kitasatosporales; family Streptomycetaceae; genus Streptomyces; species Streptomyces sp. ActVer. Next base: position 14,198 of record NZ_JAPWHT010000044.1, on the reverse strand, counting down.
TCGACGCCGACGTGCTCCTCAAGGACGCCGGGGGCGCCGAGGGTGCTGCCGACACCAAGGACGCCGATTCCGGCGTACCGGCCGTGGATCAGTAAGGTCAGCCGCCATGGACCTCGAGACCTTCCGCAAGCTGGCCACCGACCGGCGTGTCGTCCCCGTCAGCCGCAAGCTCCTCGCGGACGGCGACACGCCCGTCGCGCTCTACCGCAAGCTCGCCGCCGAGCGCCCCGGCACCTTCCTCCTGGAGTCCGCGGAGAACGGCCGCACATCCGTTTCTTGGTCTCGCTACTCGTTCGTGGGCGTCCGCTCCGCCGCCACCCTCACCGAGCGCGACGGCCAGGCCCACTGGCTGGGCACCCCGCCCGTCGGCGTCCCGGCCGACGGCGACCCCCTCGCCGCCCTGCGCGCCACCATCGAAGCCCTGCACACGCCCCACGACCTCGTGTACGGCCGTGGCTCGTCCGGGCTGCCGCCCTTCACCGGCGGAATGGTCGGCTACCTCGGCTACGACATCGTGCGCCGCCTGGAGAAGATCGGCCCCGGCGAGCGCGACGACCTGAAGCTGCCCGAGCTCACCATGCTGCTCACCAGCGACCTCGCGGTCATGGACCACTGGGACGGCTCGGTCCTGCTGATCGCCAACGCGATCAACCACAACGACCTCGACACGGGCGTCGACGAGGCGTACGCGGACGCGGTGGCCCGCCTCGACGCCATGGAGGCGGACCTCTCGCGGTCCGTCTCACAGCCCCCGGCCGCGCTCCCGCCGTCCGAGCTCCCCGAGTACACCGCGCTGTGGGGCGGCCCCGACTACCAGGTCGCCGTCGAGGACATCAAGGAGCGCATCCGGGCCGGCGAGGCCTTCCAGGTCGTCCCCTCCCAGCGCTTCGAAACACCCTGCACGGCAAGCGCGTTGGACGTGTACCGGGTCCTGCGGGCCACCAACCCGTCCCCGTACATGTACCTCTTCCGCTTCGACGGCTTCGACGTCGTGGGCTCCTCCCCGGAGGCCCTGGTCAAGGTCGAGGACGGGCAGGCGATGGTCCACCCCATCGCGGGCACCCGGCCGCGCGGCGCCACCGTCCAGGAGGACCAGGCCCTCGCGGACGAGCTGATCGCCGACCCCAAGGAGCGCGCCGAGCACCTGATGCTCGTCGACCTCGGGCGCAACGACCTGGGGCGGGTCTGCGAGCCCGGCTCCGTAGAGGTCGTCGACTTCATGTCCATCGAGCGGTACTCGCACGTCATGCACATCGTGTCCACGGTCACGGGCCGGGTCGCCGAGGGCCGTACGGCCTTCGACGTACTGACCGCCTGCTTCCCCGCGGGCACCCTCTCCGGAGCCCCCAAGCCCCGCGCGATGCAGATCATCGACGAACTGGAGCCCTCGCGGCGCGGGCTGTACGGCGGCTGCGTCGGCTACCTCGACTTCGCGGGCGACTCCGACACCGCCATCGCGATCCGGACGGCCCTGCTCCGGGACGGCACGGCGTACGTGCAGGCCGGCGCCGGAGTCGTCGCCGACTCGGACCCCGTCGCCGAGGACACCGAGTGCCGCAACAAGGCGGCGGCGGTCCTGCGCGCGGTCCACACGGCGAACCGGCTCGGACGACCGTAGGCCACACATCGGCCCGGACCGCGGGAAACGGCCGTACAGCCGGACGTACGCGGACAGTGGGACGCGAGTCACGTGAACCCCGGGTGATGGTTCGCCCGGGGTTCAGGCGATAGTGGAGTACGTGACTGCTGTTCCGCACCCCCGATCCGAAGCCCCCGGACCCGTCCGGTCCGGCCGCCGAAGCCTCGCCCTCGCCCTGCTGTTCGGCGCGCTCGGCGCGGTCGTCGCGCTGCTCGCCTCACGGCAGGGCTGGTCGGAGGGCACCGCGACGGTGGCCGGCGGCGACTTCCCGCTGAGCGCCAAGGGCGGCGATGTGACGGGCGTGCCCGCGTCCCTCGCCATAGTGGGCCTCGCCGCTCTCGTCGCCGTCTTCGCCGTCCGCCGTGCCGGCCGTTTCCTCGTCGCCGGGCTCCTCGCGCTCTCCGGCGCAGGCACCGTCGTCTCGGCGCTCCTCGGTGCCTCCGACACCTCCGCGCTCGACGAGAAGGCGGCGCAGGCCTCCGGCGACAGCGGGGCGACCGTGGACGCCATGACCCACACCGCCTGGCCGTACGTGGCCGCGGCGGGGGGTGTGCTGCTGCTCCTCGCCGGGCTCCTCGCCCTGCGGTACGGGCGGCTGTGGCCGGCCATGTCGGGGCGGTACGAGCGTGATGGCACGCCCCGGCCCCGCAAGACCCGGGCCCCGGCCGACCCGGACCGGCCCGAGGAGATCTGGAAGGCGCTGGACCGCGGGGAGGACCCCACGGGGGCGTGACCGTTCCGTCGGCAGCGCCGTTCGGACCCGCGGGGCCGCTGTGGCTGCTCGCGCCCACGCGGCGGAGCCGCACATCGACACAGTCCCGCGCTCCTTACGGGGCACCCCGGCTCAGGGCACGCATACGAGTACGGGAGAATGGACGACGAGCGTCCGACTCACACACGCGCACAGCAACAGAGATCATGAGGAGCTAAGTCATGGCGGGCAGCAACCACGGTCACACTCCGGCCGCCTGGACCGGTGTCACCATCGCGATCATCGGGTTCTGCGTCTCCGGTGCCTTCATGGTGATGGCCAGCCCGCTGGGCTTCTGGGCCGGCATGGTCGTCGTGGCCCTCGGTGGCGTCGTCGGCATGGCCATGAGCGCGGCGGGCCTGGGCAAGCAGAAGGCCGCCTCCCGGACCCACCAGGTGGCGTCCGCGTCCGCCGAGAGCTGATCCTTCACGACGTGCCGAGAGGCGGGGCCGGCTTCGAGTGCCGGGCCCGCCTCCTTTCGCGTACGGACGCGCTCTTTCGCGTACGGGCCTGTGTGCGATGTGCGCCCCCGCGCGGCAGAATACGTGGGGTGAACGCCGAGACTCAGAGGGTGACGCCCGCTCCAGGACCCGTGCCGCAGGGGTCGGTGGCGCGGCGGCTCCTCGTGCCCGGCGGGATCCTCGCGGCCGTGGCCGGCGCCTTCGCGTACGTGGGGACCGTCGACCCGAACGAGCCGGGGCACTACCCCGCCTGTCCGCTGCTCCAGTACGCCGGCGTGTACTGCCCAGGCTGCGGCGGACTGCGCAGCGCGCACGCCGTCGCGCACGGGGACCTCGTGGCGGCGCTCGGGGCCAACGCGGTCGCCGTCGTGGGGTATCTGGTGTTCGCCGTCGTGTGGACCGTCTGGGTGATCCGTACCGTCCGGGGGCGGCCGCTGCGCATCGATCCCCGGCCGTCCGTCCTGTGGGGGCTGGGCGTGTTGCTGCTGGTCTTCACGGTTGTCCGGAACCTGCCGTTCGGTGGCTGGCTGCATCCTTGATCAATCGGTGAACGTCCAGTATGGGGGCACCTCCCGCCCGAGCATGCGAAGCTTGTTCGAGGGTGGGGGAGGGACCGGCGTCAACCGGATGCGAGGCCTAAGCCCTCCTCCGGATACCATCGCAGTGACCATCGGTTTCGTCCGAAGCGAGACGGACCCGGGTCAACCGCAGAAGCGCTGCAACTGTCAACCGTCTGGGAAGGGGGCCGCTCGCGTGAGTGTGCTCGACGAGATCATCGACGGAGTCCGTGCCGACCTCGCGGAGCGGCAGGCGCGCGTCAGCCTCGACGAGCTCAAGGAGCGCGCCGCGAAGGCTCCGGCTGCCAAGGATGGTGTCGCGGCCCTGCGCGGTGACGGCGTCAAGGTCATCTGCGAGGTCAAGCGCTCCAGCCCGTCCAAGGGCGCGCTCGCCGCGATCGCCGACCCCGCCGCACTCGCCGCCGACTACGAGGCGGGCGGCGCGGCCGTCATCTCCGTCCTCACGGAGCAGCGCCGCTTCGGCGGTTCGCTGGCCGACCTGGAGGCCGTCCGTGCCCGGGTCGACATCCCGGTGCTGCGCAAGGACTTCATCGTCACCTCCTACCAGCTGTGGGAGGCCCGGGCGTACGGCGCGGACCTCGCGCTGCTCATCGTGGCGGCCCTCGACCAGCCCGCCCTGGAGTCCCTCATCGAGCGCGCCGAGTCCATCGGGCTCACGCCGCTCGTCGAGGTGCACGACGAGGACGAGGTCGAGCGGGCGGTGGACGCCGGCGCGAAGGTCATCGGCGTCAACGCGCGCAACCTCAAGGACCTCAAGGTCGACCGCGGCACCTTCGACCGCGTCGCACCCGAGATCCCGGCGCACATCGTGAAGATCGCCGAGTCCGGCGTCCGCGGGCCGCACGACCTCATCGCGTACGCCAACGCGGGCGCCGACGCCGTGCTGGTGGGCGAGTCCCTGGTCACCGGCCGGGACCCGAAGACGGCCGTCTCCGACCTGGTCGCCGCGGGAGCCCATCCCGCGCTGCGGCACGGACGGGGCTGACGCTCCGGATGTACGCCGACCGTTCCCTCGCCGCCACGACCACCCGTCCGGGCCCAGGCCCCGACGGTGGTCCGGCGAGCGTACGGTCGGCCGCCGCGGGCCCTTCGGTGGCCCGTGGCCCCTACGCACGGCTCGCCCGCGGCTGCCGTCCGCGCGGCTGCCGGGCGCCCGCGCGCCGGATGCACGGTCGCCGGGTGCGGTACGTCATCGGTGACGAGCCCGGCCAGGTCAACGGCATGCGATGGCGTCGGCGCGTACGCGCCACCGCCGACGGTGGGCTCCGCCCCGTCTCCTGACGGGGTCGCGGCCCGGCTCGGCACCGCCGATCACCACCGATGACCGCCGTGGGGCCTCGCGCCGTCGCGGCGGGGAGTGGTACGCCTCCACATGAGCGAACCGTCGGCGGCCGTGGCGCACACGTGACCGTCCATCCGACCCGTTGACCGGGGCTGTCGCCCCTGCGAGGTAACCGCATGCCCAGCGAGTTCTTCATTCCCGACCCCGAGGGTCAGGTCCCCAGCGCCGAGGGGTACTTCGGCGCGTTCGGCGGAAAGTTCATCCCGGAGGCGCTGGTCGCCGCCGTGGACGAGGTCGCCGTGGAGTACGACAAGGCGAAGTCCGACCCCGAGTTCGCCCGGGAACTGGACGACCTGCTCGTCCACTACACCGGCCGCCCCAGCTCCCTCACCGAGGTGCGGCGCTTCGCCGAACACGCCGGTGGCGCCCGGGTGTTCCTCAAGCGCGAGGACCTGAACCACACCGGATCCCACAAGATCAACAACGTGCTCGGGCAGGCCCTGCTCACCAGGCGCATGGGCAAGACCCGGGTCATCGCCGAGACCGGCGCGGGCCAGCACGGGGTCGCGACGGCCACCGCCTGCGCGCTGTTCGGCCTCGAATGCACCATCTACATGGGCGAGATCGACACCCGGCGCCAGGCCCTGAACGTGGCCCGGATGCGCATGCTCGGCGCCGAGGTCATCGCCGTGAAGTCCGGCAGCCGGACGCTGAAGGACGCCATCAACGAGGCCTTCCGCGACTGGGTCGCCAACGTCGACCGCACCCACTACCTCTTCGGGACCGTCGCCGGACCCCACCCCTTCCCGGCCATGGTCCGCGACTTCCACCGGGTCATCGGCGTCGAGGCCAGGCGGCAGATCCTGGAGCGCGCGGGCCGTCTCCCCGATGCGGCCATCGCCTGCGTCGGCGGCGGGTCCAACGCCATCGGCCTCTTCCACGCCTTCATCCCGGACGCGGACGTACGCCTCATCGGCTGCGAGCCCGCCGGACACGGCATCGAGACCGGCGAGCACGCGGCCACCCTCACCGCGGGCGAGCCCGGCATCCTGCACGGCTCGCGGTCGTACGTCCTCCAGGACGAGGAGGGCCAGATCACCGAGCCGTACTCGATCTCGGCCGGACTCGACTACCCGGGCATCGGCCCCGAGCACTCGTACCTCAAGGACAGCGGCCGCGGTGAGTACCGTGCCGTCACCGACGACGCGGCGATGCAGGCCCTGCGCCTGCTCTCCCGCACCGAGGGCATCATCCCGGCCATCGAGAGCGCGCACGCGCTGGCCGGGGCCCTGGAGGTCGGCAAGGAGCTGGGGCCGGAGGGGCTGATCGTCGTCAACCTGTCCGGGCGCGGCGACAAGGACATGGACACGGCCGCCCGCTACTTCGGCCTGTACGACGAAGGTGCCGATGCCGTCGTCGAGGCGGACGCCGACAGCGACAGCGCGGAGATCGAGGGGGACGTCAAGTGAGCGGCAACATCCAGCTGTTGAGCGACACCCTCGCCGGAGCGAAGGCGGAGGGACGGTCCGCGCTCATCGCGTACCTGCCGGCCGGCTTCCCGACCGTCGACGGCGGGATCGCGGCCGTCAAGGCCGTCTTCGAGGGCGGCGCGGACGTCGTCGAGGTCGGCCTGCCGCACAGCGACCCCGTCCTCGACGGACCGGTCATCCAGACCGCCGACGACATCGCCCTGCGCGGTGGCGTCAAGATCGCGGACGTGATGCGCACGGTCCGCGAGGCGTACGAGGCGACCGGCAAGCCCGTCCTCGTGATGACGTACTGGAACCCGATCGACCGCTACGGCGTCGAGCGCTTCACCGCCGAACTGGCCGAGGCGGGCGGCGCGGGCTGCATCCTGCCCGACCTGCCCGTACAGGAGTCCGCGCTGTGGAGGGAGCACGCCGGGAAGCACGGCCTCGCGACCGTCTTCGTCGTCGCGCCCAGCAGCAAGGACGCCCGGCTCGCCGAGATCACCGAGGCGGGCTCCGGCTTCGTCTACGCGGCCTCGCTGATGGGCGTCACCGGGACGCGTGAGTCCGTGGGCGCGCAGGCCCAGGACCTGGTGCGGCGCACCAAGGCCACCACCGACATCCCGGTCTGTGTCGGCCTCGGCGTCTCGAACGCCCAGCAGGCCTCGGAGGTCGCGGGCTTCGCCGACGGCGTCATCGTCGGCTCGGCCTTCGTGAAGCGGATGCTGGACGCCCCGGACGAGGCCGCGGGCCTGGACGCCGTACGCGCCCTCGCCGCCGACCTCGCGAAGGGCGTGCGCGGTACGGCGTGACCCATGTCCGTTCGAGCACGTAACGAACAATCCGCTCACTCGAACGGGTGGACCTGGGGCCGGGGAGGCGCGGTGCGCCTCCCCGGGTCGTTCTGCGGGATGTGAGCGAGAAGAACCGTGAGGGAAAGCGCACCGCCCGCGAGCGGCTGGCGGAAGAGCGAGCGAAGCAGAAGACGGCGGAGAAGCGCCGGCGCGTGCTGATCGTGGGCGGTGCCGTCGTCTGCGTGCTGGCACTGGCCGCGGTCGGCGGTGTGCTGGCCGCGAACGCAGGCAAGGACAAGACCGACACGGCGGGCCCGGTGACGGCGCCCTCGGGGGCGAACGGCAACGACAGTCTGGCCATCCCCGTCGGCAAGGAGAGCGCCAAGTCCACCCTCACCGTGTGGGAGGACTTCCGATGCCCGGCCTGCAAGAGCTTCGAGGACGCCTATCGCTCGACGATCCACGAGCTGACGGACGCCGGACAGCTCAAGGTCGAGTACCACCTCGTGACCCTGATCGACGGGAACATGGGCGGCAGCGGTTCCCTGCGCGCGGCCAACGCCGCGGCCTGCTCCCAGGACGCCGGGAAGTTCACCGCGTACCACGACGTGCTGTTCGAGAACCAGCCCGCCGAGACGGACGACGCGTACGCGAAGAACAGCAATCTGATCGAGCTGGCCGGCAAGGTCGACGGGCTGGACACCGGCACGTTCAAGAAGTGCGTCGACGACGGCGCGCACGACAGCTGGGTCGCCAAGTCCTACAAGGCCTTCCAGAGCGGCGGCTTCAGTGGCACGCCGACGGTGCTGCTGAACGGCAAGAACATCTACCAGGACCAGTCGATGACCCCGGCGAAGCTGAAGCAGATGGTGCAGCAGGCCGACAAGGCGTGAGTCGCAGATCCCGAGGCCGGTGGGCCGTGCGGCGCTTCGCGGGGGTCACATTCGCCCCGGAGGCCCCGTGGGTCCCGTCGGTCTCGTTATGGAGCCGTAGCCCGGGCGGGTTGCCGTACGTGCCGCCCGGCAGGGTAGCGTCGACCCTGCCATGGAATTTGCCTATATCCCCAGCCCGTCGCGCGGTGTGCTGCACCTCGGCCCCATTCCGCTGCGCGGCTACGCGTTCTGCATCATCATCGGCGTCTTCGTAGCCGTCTGGCTCGGCAACAGACGATGGATCGCGCGCGGGGGCCGACCAGGCACCGTGGCGGACATCGCCGTGTGGGCCGTGCCGTTCGGTCTCGTCGGCGGACGGCTCTACCACGTCATCACCGACTACCAGCTGTACTTCAGCGAGGGTCAGGACTGGGTCGACGCCTTCAAGATCTGGGAGGGCGGCCTCGGTATCTGGGGCGCCATCGCGTTCGGCGCGGTGGGTGCCTGGATCGGCTGCCGCCGCCGCGGGATCCCGCTGCCGGCGTGGGCCGACGCCCTCGCGCCCGGAATCGCCCTCGCGCAGGCCATCGGCCGCTGGGGCAACTGGTTCAACCAGGAGCTGTACGGGCGGGAGACGGACCTCCCCTGGGCGCTGCACATCACGTCCTCGACGGACGGCCGGGTGCCGGGCTACTACCACCCGACCTTCCTGTACGAGTCGCTGTGGTGCATCGGTGTCGCGGTCCTCGTCATCTGGGCCGACCGGCGCTTCAAGCTCGGCCACGGCCGCGCCTTCGCCCTGTACGTGGCCGCGTACTGCGCGGGCCGCTTCTGGATCGAGGCCATGCGGGTCGACGAGGCCCACCAATTCCTGGGGATGCGCCTCAACCAGTGGACCTCGATCGTCGTCTTCCTCCTCGCCGTCCTCTACTTCGTGCTGTCGGCCCGGCGCCGTCCGGGACGCGAAGAGGTCGTCGAACCGGGTGCCTCCGACGGGGACACCGACGACGACGGCGCAGCGGTGAAGCTGGACAAGAAGTCCGAGGACGAGGACTCCGAGGGCAAGAACTCCGACGCTGAGAAGTCGGACACTGAGAAGTCTGAGGCCAAGACGTCCGAGGCTGAGAAGTCCGAGGACGAGAAGGAGAGTGCCAAGGCCGACTCCGACTCCGATTCCAGCTCCTCCGAGCCGGAGACCGAGGACTCGTCGAGTTCCGCCGAGGCGAAGGACGAAGCCGGGTCGGCGAAGAAGGCCTGACCCCAGTTCGTACGTGGAGGGGGCGCCCCGAGCAGTTGGGGCGCCCCCTCCACGCGTACGTGCACGACTAGCGGCGGCGGGCCAGTGCCAGGGTGCGGTGGGCCGCCGCCACCACCGCCGCGTCGACGAAGCGGCCGTCCGGGAGAGCCTGGGCACCGGGGTGGGTGGCCGCGGCCTTGACGACCGACTCGGCCGATTCGATGTCCTCCGGGGTCGGGAGGTAGGCCGTCTCGATCACCGGGAGCTGACGGGGATGGATGGCCGCGCGGCCGAGGAAGCCCAGCGCGCGGCCGTGGGCGCAGGACGCGGCCAGACCGGCGAGGTCGCGTACGTCGGGATGGACGGACTGGGGCGGCGGGGCCAGGTCAGCCGCCCGGGCGGCCAGGACCACTCGGGAGCGGGGCCAGTCGAGGCCCGTGTCGTCGCGTACGCCGAGGTCGGCCCGGAGGTCGGCCTCACCGAGCGAGATGCCGCGCAGGGCGGGGTGGGCCGTGGCGATCGCGTAGGCGTGCTCGACGGCGAGGGCAGATTCCAGGAGGGCGTACAGGGGGATGTGCGGGGCCCTGCCCGCCGCACGCACGACCTGGGCGGGGGCCGTGACCTTGGGCAGGCGGAGGCCCGAGAGGGCCGGGAGCGCGGCGAGGGTCCGGAGGTCGGCGACGGACTCCGGGCTGTCCAGGGCGTTGACGCGGACGTGCACCGGGACCGGGAGCGGGGACGGCTCGGACAGGAGGTCGGCGGTGGCGGCGCGGGCGTACTCCTTGCGGTCGGGGGCGACCGCGTCCTCCAGGTCGACGACGACCACATCGGCGCCCGCGACCAGGGCCTTCGCCACCACTTCGGGGCGGTCGCCGGGGACGTACAGCCAGGTGAGAGCGAAGGCGTCGGTCGCTCCTGTGCCGCCGGTTGCTGCCGAGGTCACAGCGCGCCCTCCGATCTGAGCGTGGTGATCTCGGCCTCCGTCAGGCCGAGTTCGGCGAGGACGGTGTCCGTGTCGGCGCCGTGCGGGCGGCCCGCCCAGCGGATTCCGCCGGGGGTGTCGGTGAGGCGGAACAGGACGTTCTGCATGCGCAGCGGGCCCAGTTCGGGGTCGTCGACGGTGGTGACCGTGTCGAGGGCCGCGTACTGAGGGTCCGTCATGACATCGCGTACGTCCTGGATGGGGGCCACCGCCGCCTCCGCCTTCTCGAACTCCGCGACGACCTCATCGCGGGTGTGGAGGGCGATCCACGATCCGACCGCCTCGTCGAGGACGTCCGTGTGTCGGGCCCGTTCCGCGCCGGTGGTGAACCAGGGTTCGGCGGTCAGGTCCGGGCGGCCGACCAGGCGCATCACGCGTTCGGCGACCGACTGGGCCGAGGTCGAGACGGCGACCCAACTGCCGTCCGCGGTGCGGTAGGTGTTGCGGGGCGCGTTGTTCTGGGACCGGTTGCCCGTGCGGGGCTGGACGTGGCCCAACTGGTCGTACCAGAGCGGCTGCGGGCCGAGGACCGTGAGGATCGGCTCGATGATCGCCATGTCCACGACCTGCCCGCGACCCGTGCGGTCGCGGGCCGCGAGGGCCGTCATCACCGCGTACGCCGTGGCCAGGCCCGCGATCGAGTCGGCGAGGCCGAAGGGCGGGAGGGTCGGCGGGGCGTCCGGTTCGCCGGTGATCGCGGCGAAACCGCTCATCGCCTCGGCGAGCGTGCCGAAGCCGGGGCGGTGCGCGTACGGGCCGAACTGGCCGAAGCCGGTGACGCGGGCCAGGACCAGGCGGGGGTTCGCGGCCGACAGTTCCTCCCAGCCGAGGTCCCATTTCTCCAGGGTGCCGGGACGGAAGTTCTCGATGATCACGTCGGTGGAGGCGGCCAGGCGGAGGAGGGTGCTTCGGCCGCCGTTGGTGGAGAGGTCCAGCGTCATCGTGCGTTTGTTGCGGCCGAGGAGTTTCCACCACAGGCCGATGCCGTTCTTCGACGGGCCGTGGCCGCGGGACGGGTCCGGTCTGCGGGGGTGCTCGACCTTGATGACCTCCGCGCCGAAGTCGCCGAGCATCGTGGCGGCGAGGGGGCCGGCGAAGAGGGTGGCGAGGTCGAGGACGCGGAGGCCGGTGAGGGGTGCCGGTGCGGTCACGGCGGTGTGGGTCATGGGTGGGGGGACTCCTGGTGGGGATGGAGATGGGGGGTGGGGCGGGGGAGTTGGCTGCTCCGGGGGAGGGGTCCGGCGTTCGGTCAGGCGGTCGGACGGGTCGCCAGTTGGGCTGTCAGGTCGGCGAGCGTGTCGAAGCCCGTGCCGTTGAAGTCGCCGATGGACGTGGCCAGTCGGTTCTTGAGCGGGGTCGTCCAGCGGGACGGGATCGCTTCGGGGGCGCCCGCGAGCAGGCCCGTGATCGAGCCGGCCGTCGCGCCGTTCGAGTCCGTGTCCCAGCCGCCCGACACGACACGGCAGATGGACGCCGTGAAGTCGCCGTCCGCGTGGGTGAGGGCGGCGGCGAGGAGGGCGGTGTTGGGGATGGCGTGGACCCAGTGGTACGCGGCGTGGGTGGCGTGCAGTTCGTCGACGACCGTCTCGAAGTCCCGGTGTTCCGCGGCCAGTTGAATCCCGTGGCGGACGGCTTCGGCGAGACGGGACTCCGGGGGTACGACAGTGAGGCCCGTACGGAGACAGGTGTGGATGTCGCTCGTGCCGGTGGCCGCCTCGGCGATGGCCGCCGCCGTGAACATCGCCGCGTAGACGCCGTTGGCGGTGTGGGTGAGGGTGGCGTCCCGGTGGGCCTGTTCCGCGGCGGTCGCCGGGGCACCCGGGTTGGTCCAGCCGTGGGCGTCCGCGCGGATCAGGGCGCCGATCCATTCGCGGAACGGGTTGCGGTGCCGGGCCGTGTGCGGGGGTTCGATGCCGTCGAGGAGGTTGCGGTAGGCGACGCGTTCCGCGGTGAACGTGCGGCCCGCCGGGAGTTCGTCCAGCCAGAGGCGGGCCACGTCCGTGGTGGTGAAGTGCTTGCCGTGGCGTTGGAGGAGCAGGAGGTTCAGGAGGGGGTAGTTGAGGTCGTCGTCCTCCGGCATGCCGTCGATGTTCTCGGCGAGAGAGGTGGGGGCGGAGCGGCGGTTCCAGGGGTGGGTGGCGTTTAGGTCCGGGGGGAGGCCTCGTTCTGTGAACCAGCTGGTCAGGGGCCAGTTGCCGGTGGCTCTGGCCAGTGCCCTGATGCCGTCCAGGGGGAGTTTCTCCACGGGTTTGCCCAGGAGGCAGCCTGCGGCTCTGCCCAGCCAGGCGGCTTCCAGGCGGGGGTGGAGTGTGGTGGGGGTCAGGGACGCTTTTTCTTCCCCGGACCCACCCCTTCCCGAAACTGGGGGCGCTGCCCCCAGATCCCCGGCTGTGCTGCTGAGGTTCGCTGTGCCCACCCTCCCCCACTCTCGGCTTCGCTCGAGCGGGGGGACCCCCATCGCCCCAGCGGAACGCCTGCCCACAGCAGTGGGGACGGGGTCCTCTGCTGTTGTGGGCCAGTTGGGGCACAGGGCCTTGATCTTGGGCAGGGCTGTTGGTTCCTTGCCCTCCAACCTGCTTGGCAGGTCTGTCAGTTCGTCCAGGAGGTCTTGGGCCAGGGCCCTTAGGTAGGGGGAGGCCGGTTGGGGGGAGGCGCCTGCTCGTTGGGGGGACTGGGGGCCGCCCGCCCTGTGCCAGCGGGCGGCGATGGCCGATGGTTCGCGGCCGTCCTGTCTTGCCTGGTGGAGTTCGTGGCCCAGGAGGTCCTCCGGCTGGACCCAGGTCAGGCGGAGGGGGGTCATGACAGCTCCGCGTAGGCCGTCTCGTGGATGCGGCGGCGGGCGGTGTCGCGGGTGAAGATCTCGCGGGTCACCTCTGTGAGGGTCGTCGCGGGGGCCTGCAGGTCCAGGCGGCTGGACTCCGCGACCGTCTTGGCCCAGTCGGGTGGGATCTCCGCACCGAGGGCGCCCGCGAGAGCGCCGGACATCGTGGCGATGGAGTCGCAGTCGCGGCCGTAGTTCACCGAACCCAGGACCGCGTGCCGGTAGTCGCCGCGGGAGATCAGCAACATGGCGAGGGCGACCGGGAGTTCCTCGATGGCGTGGATGCGGGAGGGGCGACGGGCGCCCAGGGACGGGGCGCGGTAGTCGGGGCCGACCGTGTCGTAGGGCGCCACCGCCTCGCGCAGGGGGCGTAGCGCCGACTCGAAGTCCGAGTAGCGCGACGCCGTGTCGCAGACCGTCTCGATGGCCGCCCGGGTGCCGTCCCTCGCCACGGCCAGGCAGGCCTCGATCACCGAGTCCGCGGTCGCGCCCGGCGTGCACGCCGCCGCCACCGCCGCCGCGAACACGCCCGCGGCCTCGCGTCCGTACGACGACTGATGGGCGCCCGCGATGTCGAGGGCCTCGGCGTACGCGCCCGCCGGGTTGGCCGCGTTGACCAGGCCGACCGGGGCCATGTACATCGCGGCACCGCAGTTCACGATGTTGCCGGTGCCGGCCTCGCGGGGGTCCACGTGGCCGTAGTGGATCCTTGTCACCAGCCACTTCTCCGCCAGGAAGATCCGGTGGAGGGGGAGTGCCTCGGCCTCCAGTTCCGGGATCCAGCGCGGTGTCGTCATCAGGTCGGGGACCAGGTGGTCGGCGACGGCGTACGCGTCCAGGTGGTCGCGGACCTTCGCGTACACCCGTACCAGTGCGTGGGTCATCAAAGTGTCGTCGGTGACGTGGCCGTCGCCCTTGTGGTACGGGGCGATGGGGCGGGCGGTGCGCCAGTCGTCGCCGTTCCAGGGACCGACGATGCCGTGGACCCGGCCGCCGTGGCGTTCGGCGATCTGCTCGGGGGAGTAGCCCTCGACGGGGCCGCCGAGCGCGTCGCCGACGGCGGCTCCCACGAGGCTGCGGGTGATCCGTTCTTCCAGGGTTGCGGGTGCGGTGGGCGTCATGTCCGAATCATCCCCCTGAGAGGGCCAGTTCCGTGGCTGCCAGCAGTTCGGCGAGTTCCACCAGGTCCGTGCCGGTCAGACGGGGGAGCGCGCAGCCCGAGAGCGTGCGGCACGCGTCTCGCCAGGACGCCGGGATCGCCGTGCCGCCGCCGATCGCGCCGGTCAGCGCTCCGACGAGAGCGTGGGCCGAT
>NZ_JAPWHT010000449.1:0-8388 GCF_027270795.1 Streptomyces sp. ActVer | reverse complement strand
GCCCGCGGGGGGGGGGGGGCTTGCCGCGCAGTTCCCCGCGCCCCCAGGATCTGGGGCTGCCGAGCCAGAACCTGCGCCCGAGTCGGGGGAGCCCGAGCCAGGGGAGCCCTGGGACGGGGCGGGTGAGTCTGTTGAGGTCGGGGCGGGGGCCTCGGGAGCCTTCATGTGGCCCGCCAGCCACAGGAGTTCGGCCAGTTCTACCGAGGTCGGGGCCGGGCCGGTGCCGGCCTCCGCCAGGACGTCGGCCAGGCGGGCGGCGCCGGTGTGAGCGCCGGAACCGGTGTCGGCGCCGGTGGTGGCGTCGGCACCGGTGCCGGAACCGGCGTCGGCCTCAGAAGGCATCCGATTCGTCCCCCGTACGGCTCAGATACGGCATCAGCTGCTCCGCAAGGTCGTCGCGCGACGACGCGTCGATGCCTGCCGTGCCCGTGAGGTAGATGGCGTTGAGGAGTTGGTCCGTGGCCAGCTCGCCGTCCGTCCCCCGGGACAGGAAGCGGTCGATCAAGTCCCGTGCGTGCGCGTCGGGTTCGCCCAGGTGGGCGCGGACGATGCTCTCCAGGTGGGCGGCGCGGGGCTGGTGGAGTTCGAGGCGGACACAGCGGCGGAGGAAGGCGGGCGGGAACTCGCGCTCGCCGTTGCTGGTCAGGACCACGAAGGGGAAGGCGCGGCAGCGGACACGGCCGCGCGAGAGCTCGACCCGTTCGTCCGTGCCGTCGACCATGACCTCGGCGGAGGGCGTGTGCCGGGCGGCGCGGACCAGCTCAGGGATCTCGTACTGGCCCTCCTCCAGGATGTTGAGGAGGTCGTTCGGCAGGTCCAGGTCGCACTTGTCGATCTCGTCGATCAGCAGGGCGCGCGGACGGCCGTACGGAAGGAGCGCCGTGCCGAGCGGGCCGAGGCGCAGATGGTCCTGGAGCCCGCCGTCGGTGGGGAGTTCATCGTCCAGCGGTACCTCTCGTGCGGCGGCGCGTCCTGCCGCGTACAGGCGGGAGAGCGGATCGTACTGGTAGAGGCCGTCGTGGAGCGTGGCGCGGCTGGTGATGTTCCAGCGCAGGACGGGGCCGAGGCGCAACTCCCGCGCCACCGCGTACGCGAGGCTCGACTTGCCGCTGCCGGGCGGGCCCGTCACGAGGAGCGGGCGGCGCAGGTACAGGGCGGCGTTGACGAGTTGGACCGCCCGGTCCGTGGCGCGATAGGTACGGGCGCGGTGCCGACGGTCCGGGGAGGTCGCCGAGGCGTCGTCGCCCTCGGCGGGAGTCTCCAGCTCCGGGCCGCCGTCGAAGGCACGCCAGGGTGGTGGCGCGGGCAGCTCGGCGATGCCGTCGTGCGGTTCGCTCGTACCCGTGTAGACGGGCCACAGGGACATGGTCTCTCCGAACGTGTTCCGTGTTCCGTTGTGCGTTCCGTGCTTCAGTCGACGGCTTCGGGCCGCCGTTCATCAACCGATTTCCAGTGGCCTCCTCGACGGCCTTCTCAGCCAACGGGGTTGTGCGCGTAGCCGACGGGGTCGGGGAGGCAATCTGGGTCCTCCCACAGCAGTGCCAGGTCGTGCGCCCAGTGCGGTTCCGCGGTGTCGGAGGCGTACGCCGTCTCGCGCAACTCATGCACGTACTGCGGGAGTTCGTGAGCCGGCAGGTCCGCCAGGTGTTCGGCGAGGCGGTCCAGGAACTCCGAGCCCGGGCAGTCCGCGGGCCGCCCGCACCGGTGCTCGCCCCGGCAGCCGGAGCGCGGCCACAGCATCACCGGCACCGCCGCGTTCAGGCTCGCCTGGAACAGCCGTCTGACCCCGTCGGCGCGGGGCGGCGTACCGAAGCCCACCATGTCGGCGTCGCGGCGCAGGTCGATGGTCAGTTTCACCTGGTCCTGGCCGACGGCCCAGCAGTCGATCCGGTGCAGCCGGGCCGCGGGCCGTGCGTCCAGGGTCCGCCACTTCTGTCTCAGCTTGTGCTGAAGACCACCGCTGCGCCGCCGCTCCAGGTCCATCACGACGAGCGGAGCGAAGGAGCCGAGCGGGCTGTCGTCGTCGGCGCTGCGCTTCCAGCGCGCCACGTCCGCGTTGAGCCAGCGGCGCGGCAGCACGAAGGCAATCAACTCCCGGGCTCCCGGCTCCAGTTCGTGGAAGGCCTCGTCGATGCGCTGCAGCGCGTACGGGCGCACGCGGTCCACCGGGAGGCGGCGGGAGCCGACCACTCGGCGGTGCCGGTCGTTGTACGCGGACACCTCGACCAGGAAGTCCCGGTTGCCGGAGCCGCTCGGGGCGATCTCCACGAGGATCGGTGACCAGGTGTGTGCCGTGGAGCTCGGGCGGGGCGTCGCGGGCGCGTGTGCGGGGGCCGGGGTGCGGTGGGCCTGTGGGTGCGGCCAGCTTCGTACTGCGGCACGGAGTCGGGTGTCGTCCACGAAGTCGGCGAGGCGGGATGCGAAGCGGGGGGTGGCGGACGGGTCCGGTACCTCTGAGAGGAGGTACCAGGCCGCTGCCCATAGGGAGCCGAAGCCGTGTGGGGGGAGCGGGGGGCCCAGGGGGCCGACCGCGTCGAGGTACAGCCGTTCGGGGCTGCATTCCGGAGTGCCGGGGGTTCGGTTGTGTGTCTGCTGCGGGTGCGTGGGGGCTGGGCGCGCAGTTCCCCGCGCCCCTGTCGGGGCAGCCCCCTCCGCTGCCTCCAGCAGGCGGCGCAGGCGTTCCTTCTGGGGCTGGTCGTAGTCCGGTGTGGGGATCAGGTCGCCGAGGCGGGGCCAGTAGCGGGCCATGATCTGGGTGGGGAGCATGCGGCCGTTGCGGATCTCGGGGCTGCGGGCGGCGGCGGAGACCATGCCCACGACGCGGCCGGTCTCCGCGAGGGTCACCGCTGCGCCGCTGAAGCCGGGGGCCAGCGGCTGGCCGTGCGCGGCCCACGCCTCCAGCTGGACCCACTCGCCGGCGATCAACTGGTCGGCGGTGGCCCGGTATTCGGCGAGCGTGCCCTCGTCGTACCGCTTCGGGAAGCCGTACGCGAGGAGCCTGCGCGGGGGATCCCCGTACGCGTCGGACGGTGTCGCGAACTCCGCCGGCTTCAACGAGACCGGGCGCTCCAGTTCGAGTACGGCCAGGTCGCCCGGGTCGGTGTCACGGCTGTCCCAGCCGCCGTGCGCGATCACCTGGGCGGAGACCTCTCCCTCTCCGCCGTGTGCGAAGGACACGACGACCGGGGCCGTGTCGCTGTGCGCGACGACATGGGCGCAGGTCAGGACGTGCTGCTCGGTGACCAGGAAGCCGGCACCGGTGTCACGTCCGCAGTTGATTCTCGCGTGCCAGGAAGCGCTGCTCATGAGACCGGGGTGGCCTCCGGGGAGCCCGGGGCGGGCTCGGGCGAACCTTCGGACCCGCCGGAGGGCCCACCGGGCGACCAGGAGAGCTTGACGACGAGATGGCCCTCGACCGCGCTCTTGGCGATCAACGCGCCCGCCTCCGCGGTCAGTTTGACCCCGAACTCGATCTCCACGGAGTCGGGCTTCAGCGAGCCGTCCCGGAAGACGCGGAGTGCCGATTCGGCGGCCGCCCGCACCCCTTCCAGGGAGCCCTCGAACGTACGGGCCGCCTGGACCGTGCCGTCCGCGCGCGCGACCAGCCGGGAGCCGGACTCGTCCTCGACGCCTTCGACGACGATCACGGCACCGTCGTCGGTCTTGAACTCCACTAAACCGTCCATGGTGTGGCAGAACCCCCGTTGTCCGTGACTGCTGACCCCCCATTGTCACGGACGGTACTTGGCGCTGTCGCGGTTTCCACAGGTCGTACACCGGCTCTATGGCGGAAAACCGCCAGGGCAGCTTTCCGCCAAGTCCGGTCGGCACCGCCGCAACACCGGCCCCCCGAGACTCGTCGCAGCACCCGGGCACCACCCCGGTCCGAGAAGCATCCGCGAAGAACCCGCGATGAATCCGAGAAGAGAGAGGTACGGATGACCAGAGGATCCGCGAGACGTGGGGCGGCGCTCGCGTCGGCCGGGCTCGTGCTCGCCCTGCTGCCCACGGGCGGGGCCGAGGCACAGGACGCCGAGGCACAGGACACCGGAACCCAGGCCCGTACCCGCGCCGCCTCCGCCGCCCGCACCGTCACCCTCGTCACCGGCGACAAGGTGACCGTCACCGACCTCGGCGGCGGCCGGAAGGCGGTCACCGTAGAACGGCCGCGGGGTGCCACCGGAGCCGTCCGTACGCAGACGGCGAACGGCGCCGTCACCGTCGTACCGGACGAGGCGCTGCCCTATCTGCGTGCGGGCACCCTCGACCAACGGCTGTTCGAAGTCGACGAGTTGATACGGCAGGGCCTCACGGACCGGAAGACCGGCGAACTGCCGCTGATCGTCACGTACGAGAAGGGCGCGCGCGTGGCCACTCCGCGCGGGGCCGAGAAGACGCGCGGGCTGCCCAGCGTCCACGGGGCGGCTGTCGACGCCGACAAGGGGCGGACGTTCTGGCGGGCGCTGACCCGGCAGGACGGGATCGACAAGGTCTGGCTCGACGGCCGGGTCCGCGCCGACATGGCCGAAAGCAATGCCCAGATCGGTACGCCGGAGGCGTGGGAGGCGGGGCTGACCGGCAAGGGCGTCACGGTCGCCGTGCTGGACACGGGGGTGGACGTCGGCCATCCCGACCTCGACGGGCGGGTCTCCGCTACCCGGAGTTTCATCGAGGGCGAGGAGGTCGCCGACCGCAACGGCCATGGCACGCACGTCACTTCGACCGTCGGCGGCAGCGGCGCCGCGTCCGGCGGCAAGGAGAAGGGTGTCGCGCCCGGCGCCACGCTCGCCGTCGGGAAGGTCCTCAGCGACCAGGGCTCGGGCAGTGAGTCGCAGATCATCGCGGGCATGGAGTGGGCCGCGCGGGACGTCGGCGCCGAGGTCGTCTCGATGAGCCTCGGGTCGACCGAGCCCAGTGACGGCACCGACCCCATGGCCCAGGCCGTCGAGACCCTCTCGAAGGAGACCGGCGCCCTCTTCGTCGTGGCCGCGGGCAACACCGGCGCCCCCTCGTCCATCGGCTCGCCCGGCGCCGCCGACTCCGCGCTGACCGTCGGCGCGGTCGACTCCGCCGACGAGGCCGCGTACTTCACCAGCGCGGGCCCGCGGTACGGCGACAACGCCCTGAAACCCGACCTGTCCGCCCCGGGCGTCGGCATCCTCGCCGCCCGCTCCCGTCTCGCGTCCGGCAGCGGCGACTACACCGCCATGAGCGGTACGTCGATGGCGACACCCCATGTCGCGGGCGTCGCCGCACTCCTCGCCGAGCGGCACCCCGACTGGACCGGCGCGCAGCTCAAGAACGCCCTGATGTCGACGTCGAAGCAACTAGACGCGTCCGCGCATGTCTTGGGGGCCGGGCGAGTGAGCGTGCCGGAGGCCGTGAAGGCCGACGTCACCGCCACGGGAAGCGCCGATCTGGGCTTCTACCAGTGGCCCTACGAGTCGAACGAGCCGGTCACCAGGACCGTCGCCTACACCAACGCCTCCGACACGGCAGTCGAGTTGAGCCTCGCCGTGCGGGGAGCGCCCGACGGGATCGCGACACTCGCCGACTCCACGCTGACCGTGCCCGCGCACGGGACGGCCTCCACGACCGTGACCGGGGACGGCGGCAAGGCCCCGGTGGGCAACACCAGCGGGCAGATCGTGGCCTTGGCGGCGGACGGCACGACCGTCGCGCACACCGCCTTCGGCCTGGTCAAGGAGGAGGAGCGGTACACGCTCACCGTCCACGTCAAGGACCGTGCCGGGGACGCGACCGCCGCCGACCTCGTCGTGCAGCGGCTCGCCGAGGGCGTCGACCCGTTCCCGGCCGCGGTCGGTGACTCCGGCACGGTGGAACTGAGACTGAGGCCCGGCACGTACAGCCTGAACACCTTCCTCGACGTACGCGGCAGCCGTGGCGCCGACTCGCTCGGGCTCGGCTTCCTGGCCGCACCCGAGATCGACCTCGACCGGGACCGCGAAATCACTCTGGACGGACGCAGGTTGAGGGAGGTCGCGGCCCGTGTCGACCGGCGCACCGAGACCCGGCAACTGCTCATGGAGTACGACCGCGCGGCCAACGGCTCGGACCTCTTCGGGGCCGTCCAGGTGCCGGTCAAGTACGACAGCGTCTTCGCGGCACCCACGGCGAAGGTGACGAAGGGCAGCTTCGAGTACCGGACCGTGTGGCGGCTCGGGAAGCCGATGCTGGAGGTCAAGGGGGTCGGGGAGGCCGTCGTCCAGCCCGGGAGCACGCTCGTCGAGGGGCGCCGCAAGCTGCCGCTCGTCGATGTCGGCACCGGGGAGTACGGCGGAAAGGACGTACGCGGCAAGGCCGTTCTCGTCCGGATGAAGGACGGCGCGGTGCCCTCGGAGATCGCACAGGCCGCCCAGGACGCGGGCGCCGAGGCCCTGTTCGTCACGGACGACGTGCCCGGACGGCTCAACGCCTGGTTCGGCACCGACGACAACGCCGACCGGCCGCTCCAGATCGCCACGGTGAACACGGCGGACGCGGCCCGCCTGCGCGCGGCCAGGAAGGCCGAGACGAACGGGACCCGCAACACGCCCTACACGTACGACCTTTCGGAAGGGCATCGGGGGAGCATCCCGGCCCGGGATCTGACGTACGAGCCCTCGCGAGGTCAACTCGCCGTGCTGGACACCAGGTTCCATGCCGTGAAGCCCGTGTCCGGAAGCGAGTTCCGGTACTCGCTCACCGACGACTCCTTCCCCATCGGCATCGGCTTCCAGGAGCGGATCGACTTCCCGGCCGAGCGCACCGAGTACGTGTCCACCGGCCCCGGCCAGCTGTGGCACGAGTCCGTCAACGTCGGCGCCGGGGACCTGGAGGAGCGCAGCGGGCTCGTCCGCTACCGCGGGGGCACGCATCCGGACCTCGACTGGTTCCGGCCCGTCTGGCAGCCGTGGCTCGGCTCCGGGCTCGGCTGGGGGCAGCAACGGGCTGGCGGCCGGCTGCAGTTCAACACCCCGGGCTGGGGCGACTCCGGGCCCGACCACACGGGCTTCGGCAACGTGTGGAGCGACGAGACCGGCATGACCCAGTTCACCGAGGTGTACCTCGACGGGGAACTGGTCGACCGGCGGATGAGTTCCGGCGTCCACGTCTCGGAGGCCCCCGCGGACGAGCACACGTACAAGGTCGTCACGGACACGACGCTGGACGCGGACCGCTGGAAGCTCTCCACCAAGGGCCACTCCGAGTGGACGTTCCGGTCGGCGGCCACACCCGAGGACCGCTGGACCGTACTGCCGCTGCTCAACCTCGGCTTCGACGTCGACACGGACCTCGCGGGGAACGTGCGGGGCGGGAGCCGGCTGCCGGTGGGGATCCACTCCTCGTACGTGGCGGGCGCGACCGGCACCGGCGCCACGGGGACCATCGGCGGCGGCAAGCTCGAAGTCTCCTACGACGACGGGAAGTCGTGGCGGACGGTACGGCTGTCCGAAGCCGACTCCGGTTCGGCCGGGGCTGTCTGGAAGGGGACGGTCACCGTGCCGCGCGGCGCGGAGTACGTGTCGCTGCGGGCCTCGGCGAGCGACGACCGGGGTGGCTCGGTGACGCAGGAGATCGTCCGGGCGGTGGGCGTGCGGTAGGCACGGACCGTACGGGCGCGGACGGCGCCGCCTCCCCCTGGGGTCGGGAGGCGGCGCCTTCGTTCCTGGAACGTGCCTGCTATGGCTGGGACTTCAGTGGTTCCACGATGCCGCGCACGACACCGAGGTCAACCAGGTCCTGCGGGCGGATGCGGAGTTGGTCCGCCGTGGCGCGTACCTGCTCCGGTGGCCGCTTGAGGATGGCTGCCGCGAGCTCGGGGGCGATGACGGAGAAGTAGCTGTCCGGCGTGGCCCAGGTGTTGTCCGGAGCGGCGAGGGCCAGCGCGCCGCCCGAGCCGCCCTCGCCGATCAGCAGCGTGGTGACGGGTGTTCCGGCGGCGGCCACGGCTTCGAACACGTCCGCGATCGCCGCGCCCGCGCCCTGCCGCTCCGCCTCCGCGTCGTTGGCGGCACCCGGGGTGTCCACCAACGTCAGTACGGGAATGCGGAGTCGGTCCGCGAGCCGGATCAGCCGGGCGGCGGTGCGGTAGCCGGCGGGGCGGGTGGCGGTGCCGGTCTGGGCGGCGTAGGCGACGGTACGGCCGCCGTCCTTCAGTACGCCGAACCCGCAGAGCATCCCGTCGTCCGTGCCGCCGCAGCGGTCGCCGCTGATCTCCGCGCGACGGGCAAGGTAGGCATCCAAGTAGGCGGTGGCGCGGGGGCGTTGTGAGGAACGGGCGTTGCCCACGGCCTCCCAGCCGGTGGCCGGCAGGTCGGTGTCGGCCAGGGCGGGCGGGGGCGGGACCGGCTCGGCCGACGGGCGGCTCAGCAACTGCAGCCACAG
>NZ_JAPWHT010000448.1:0-8414 GCF_027270795.1 Streptomyces sp. ActVer | reverse complement strand
GGCCAAGCCGGCCGCGGCGAAGGCCGCGCCCGCGGCGGAGTCCACCGCTGGTCCGGAGTACGTGACGCTGCGCGGCCCGAGCGCCGCGGTCGCGAAGAACATGAACGCCTCGCTGGAACTGCCCACGGCCACGTCCGTGCGCGCCGTCCCGGTGAAGCTGCTCTTCGACAACCGCATCGTCATCAACAACCACCTGAAGCGTGCCCGGGGCGGGAAGATCTCCTTCACCCACCTCATCGGCTACGCGATGGTGCAGGCCATCAAGGCCATGCCGTCGATGAACCACTCCTTCGTGGAGAAGGACGGCAAGCCGACGCTGGTCAAGCCGGAGCACATCAACTTCGGCCTCGCCATCGACCTGGTGAAGCCCAACGGCGACCGCCAGCTCGTCGTCGCGGGCATCAAGAAGGCCGAGACGCTGAACTTCTTCGAGTTCTGGCAGGCCTACGAGGACATCGTCCGCCGCGCCCGTGACGGCAAGCTGACGATGGACGACTTCACCGGTGTCACGGTCTCGCTGACCAACCCCGGCGGCCTCGGCACCGTCCACTCGGTCCCGCGTCTGATGCCCGGACAGTCGGTCATCATGGGCGTCGGCTCGATGGACTACCCGGCGGAGTTCCAGGGCACGTCCCAGGACACCCTGAACAAGCTCGGCATCTCGAAGGTCATGACGCTCACGTCGACCTACGACCACCGGGTGATCCAGGGCGCCGCGTCGGGCGAGTTCCTCCGCATCGTCGCGAACTACCTCCTCGGCGAGAACGGCTTCTACGACGAGATCTTCGAGGCCCTGCGCATTCCGTACGAGCCGGTCCGCTGGCTCAAGGACATCGACGCCTCGCACGACGACGACGTAACGAAGGCCGCCCGTGTCTTCGAGTTGATCCACTCCTACCGGGTCCGCGGCCACGTCATGGCAGACACCGACCCGCTGGAGTACAAGCAGCGCAAGCACCCCGACCTGGACATCACCGAGCACGGGCTCACGCTGTGGGACCTGGAGCGCGAGTTCGCCGTCGGCGGCTTCGCCGGCAAGTCGATGATGAAGCTGCGCGACATCCTCGGCGTCCTGCGCGACTCGTACTGCCGCACCACCGGCGTCGAGTTCATGCACATCCAGGACCCGAAGCAGCGCAAGTGGATCCAGGACCGCATCGAGCGCTCCAACACCAAGCCGGAGCGCGAGGAGCAGCTGCGCATCCTGCGCCGGCTGAACGCCGCCGAGGCCTTCGAGACCTTCCTGCAGACGAAGTACGTCGGCCAGAAGCGCTTCTCCCTGGAGGGCGGCGAGTCCGTCATCCCGCTGCTCGACGCGGTGCTGGACTCGGCTGCCGAGTCCCGCCTGGACGAGGTCGTCATCGGCATGGCCCACCGCGGCCGCCTGAACGTCCTCGCGAACATCGTCGGCAAGTCGTACGCGCAGATCTTCCGCGAGTTCGAGGGCAATCTCGACCCGAAGTCGATGCACGGCTCCGGCGACGTGAAGTACCACCTGGGCGCCGAGGGCGTGTTCACCGGTCTGGACGGCGAGCAGATCAAGGTCTCGCTGGCCGCCAACCCCTCGCACCTGGAGGCGGTCGACCCGGTCCTGGAGGGTGTCGTCCGCGCCAAGCAGGACGTCATCAACAAGGGCGGCACGGACTTCACGGTCCTGCCCGTCGCCCTGCACGGCGACGCGGCCTTCGCGGGCCAGGGCGTGGTCGCGGAGACCCTGAACATGTCGCAGCTGCGCGGCTACCGCACCGGCGGCACGGTCCACGTGGTCATCAACAACCAGGTCGGCTTCACGGCGGCGCCCGAGTCCTCGCGCTCCTCCATGTACTCGACCGACGTGGCCCGCATGATCGAGGCCCCGATCTTCCACGTGAACGGCGACGACCCGGAGGCCGTGGTCCGCGTCGCGCGACTGGCCTTCGAGTTCCGCCAGGCGTTCAACAAGGACGTGGTGATCGACCTCATCTGCTACCGCCGCCGCGGTCACAACGAGTCGGACAACCCGGCCTTCACCCAGCCGCTGATGTACGACCTGATCGACAAGAAGCGCTCGGTGCGCAAGCTCTACACCGAGTCCCTCATCGGTCGCGGCGACATCACGCTGGAAGAGGCCGAGCAGGCCCTGCAGGACTACCAGGGCCAGCTGGAGAAGGTCTTCACCGAGGTCCGCGAGGCGACCAACGCTCCGGCCGAGGCCCATGTCCCGGACGCGCAGCCCGAGTTCCCGGTGACCGTCACCACGGCGGTCTCCCAGGAGGTCGTCAAGCGCATCGCCGAGTCCCAGGTCAACATCCCCGAGCGCGTCACCGTCCACCCGCGCCTGCTGCCCCAGCTGCAGCGCCGCGCGGCCATGGTCGAGGACGGCACGATCGACTGGGGCATGGGCGAGACGCTGGCCATCGGCTCCCTGCTCCTTGAGGGCACCCCGGTGCGCCTCTCGGGCCAGGACTCCCGCCGCGGCACGTTCGGCCAGCGCCACGCGGTGCTGATCGACCGGGAGACGGGCGAGGACTTCACCCCGCTCCAGTACATGTCCGAGGACCAGGCCCGCTACAACATCTACGACTCGCTCCTGAGCGAGTACGCGGCGATGGGCTTCGAGTACGGCTACTCGCTCGCGAGGCCCGAGTCCCTGGTCATGTGGGAGGCGCAGTTCGGCGACTTCGTCAACGGCGCCCAGACGGTCGTGGACGAGTTCATCTCGTCGGCGGAGCAGAAGTGGGGCCAGACGTCCGGCGTCACCCTGCTCCTCCCGCACGGCTACGAGGGCCAGGGCCCGGACCACTCGTCCGCGCGTCCCGAGCGCTTCCTACAGATCTGCGCCCAGAACAACATGACGGTCGCCATGCCGACCCTCCCGTCGAACTACTTCCACCTCCTGCGGTGGCAGGTGCACAACCCGCACCACAAGCCGCTGGTGGTCTTCACCCCGAAGTCGATGCTCCGCCTCAAGGCGGCCGCGTCGAAGGCGGAGGAGTTCACGACGGGCGGCTTCCGTCCGGTCATCGGCGACGCCTCGGTGGACCCGTCCGCCGTCCGCAAGGTCGTCTTCACCGCGGGCAAGGTCTACTACGACCTCGACGCGGAGCGCACCAAGCGCGGCTCGACGGACACGGCCATCATCCGCATCGAGCGCCTGTACCCGCTCCCGGGTGCCGAGCTCCAGGCGGAGATCGCCAAGTACCCGAACGCCGAGAAGTACCTGTGGGCCCAGGAGGAGCCGGCGAACCAGGGCGCCTGGCCGTTCATCGCCCTCAACCTGATCGACCACCTGGACCTGGCGGTCGGCGCGGACGTTCCTCACGGGGAGCGGCTGCGGCGGATCTCCCGTCCGGCGTCCTCTTCACCGGCGGTCGGCTCGGCGAAGCGGCACCAGGCTGAGCAGGAGCAGTTGGTGCGAGAGGTGTTCGAGGCCTAGGCCTCGTCCCACGGCATGTGAAAGGGGTCGGCCCCGAGTCCTCAGGACTCGGGCCCGACCCCTTTCGTACGTCCCGTCTAGCCCAGGTAGGCCTCGAAGTCCCAGTAGGGCCGGGTGCGCTGGCGGGCCGAGATGGTGTGCGGGTGCTGGGCGCCCAGGGTGCGGGTGAGTGAGAGAAGGCCGTCCTCCTCCAGCTTCCCCGCCTCCTCCTGCTCCCGGGCCGCACGCAGATCCGCGGAGAGGGCCACCTGGCAGGACAGCGTGAGCGGGTGCTCCTCCCCCAGCGAGTGCCGGGCGCGGCGCAGGGTGTCGCGGCTCAGGTCGACGGCGTCGGAGATACGGCCGTTGAAGTTGCGCGCACTCGCGGCGTTCAGCGCACAGCCCAGCACCCAGGGGTGGTCGGGGCCGAGCGTGGCGGTGAGACCGGCCATCGCGGACTCGAACATCGACATGGCTTCGGCGCGTTCGCCGGCGGCCTGCATGACCAGTCCGGTGTTGGAGAGCATGCCGGTCGCGACAGGGTGTGCGGGGCCGAGGAGAGCTCGGTAGCCGGCTTCCGCCTCCGCGATCAGATCGCGCGCCTGGCTCAGGTCGCCGTGCTCCCGCAGGAAGTTGCCGTAGTTCGTCAGGAAGGACAGCGTGCGGTAGTGCTCCCGGCCGTGCAGCTGGACCAGCTGTTCCAGGAGGCTGGCCATGGAGGGCCCCACGTCCTGTGTGTATCCGCCCTCGCGACGGCGGCACATGGCCAGTTGGGCGCGCGCCTCCAGGGTCTGCGGATGCAGTGGACCGAGCACCTGCACATGGAGTCGGACGATCGGCTCCTGACGGGACAGCGCGTCGCGGTAGCGGCCGAGCAGGCGCAGATCGTGGCCGACCGCGCTGCCCGAATTGAGCGTGCTGATGTGCCTGGCTCGCAGCGTGCTCTCCCGCAGGGCGAGGGTCTCCAGGTCGAGTTCGTACGCCTCCGCGTACCTGCCGAGGAGCCGCAGACCGACGCCCAGGTTGTGCCGGGCGATCAGTGTGGGAGCCTCGTCCGGGCCGAGCAGACGGTTGTTGCCATCGTGGACCTCTCGCTGCAGGGTGTGCGCCTCCTCGTATCGCCCGAGGTGGCGCAAGCTGTTGGCCATGGCGCTTTTGGTGCTCAGCTCTCCGAGTTCGCTGCGTTGTGGAGCTGTCTGCAACCTCGTAAGAACACCGTCGTCGAGTTCGTACGCGTCCCGGAACCGGCCGCTGGCCCGCAGGATGTTGCTCTCCTGGGTGGTCAGGTCGAGCATCGGCTGGGCCAGCGGTTCCACCGTCCGGGACCAGCGGTCACGGATCTGCTGCGCCAATTCGAGGCCGCCGTTGTACTCCCCGCTGCGGAAGCAGTACCGCAGGCAGTTCAGTACAGCCTCCTGGACCCGTGGCCGGGTGCTGTCCAGCGCGCCGGAGGGTTCCAGGTGCGGGAGCAGCTCGGCGTATCGGGGCCAGTTCCTGCTGTCCAAGGGGTTACCGGGGTCGGCCTCCGCGAGGAGGCTGCGGACGGCCTTGCGATGAGTGGCGCGGCTGTCCTCGCTGGTCAGTTTGGAGACGATGTCGTGGACGAGCCGGTGCATGTGGACGGACTCCTGGTGCGGGCCCATCTCGGCGCCGGCGGGACCGCGGGTCTCACGCGTGAGCACCGAGTAGTTGACCAGCGTGTCCAGGGCCCGGGTCCAGGCGGGCAGGTCGGTGGCCATCCACCGCAGCTCCTCGGGGAGTTCGGCCTGCGGATAGGCGCGGATCAGGCCGAGCGGGATACGTCCGGGTGCGAAGGACGTGCTCAGGCTGAGGACGTCGATGGCCTGCGGCTGCGAGCGGCGGAGCCTGTTGAGCAGTATCGACCAGGAGGTCATGGAGGACTGTGGGAAGCCCTCTCCGGTGGCGGGTTCGTCGACGGTGGTGAGCTTGCGCTCGCGGACCATCCGCAGGTACTCGGGCACTTCCATGCCGGACTCGCCGAGCCAGGAAGCCGCCTGCACGAGCGGCAGCGGTACGTCGCCGAACTCGACGGCGACCTCGTCGGCCTGGTCCGAGGTGATGTGGGGTGCTCGGCGCATGAGGTATCCGGTGGACTCCGCACGCAGGAAGGCGGGGATCTCCAGGATGTCCGTGTGCTCGCTCCAGCCGCGGTTGCGGGAGGTGACCAGGACATGCCCGGAACCCTGCGGGAGCAGCGTGTTGATGCCTTCGGTGTCGTCCCAGCCGTCAAAGATCAGCAGCCAACGGGAGTGCGGCTCCCCACGCCGCAGGGCGTCCCGCACGGCGCGGATGCGCTCGCCCGGCTCACTGCCGCTGCGCAGACCGAGTTCCACGGCGAGTTCACCGAAACGGTCACGCTGGATGTTGCGGTCGTCGGAGTTGATCCACCACACCATGTCGTAGTCGGGGCTGAAGCGGTGTGCGTACTCGGCGGCGAGCTGGGTCTTGCCGATGCCGGACATGCCGAGCAGGGTGCAGGCGGAGGCGCCTCGTTCGGCGTCGGAAAGGCGCTGGTGAAGGTCGGTGAGCAGGTCGTCCCGGCCGGTGAACCGCGGGTTGCGGCGCGGAACCTCCCCCCAGACCTCGGCGCGTGTCTCCGGGTAACGGAGCCGGGTGGGAACGGACCTCGGGTTACGGCGGCGCTCCAGGCCGAGCCGACTCAGCAGACGCTCCTCGGCCGCCTCCTCGCTCAGCCCCCACAGGCTGGCCGGTTCGAGGACCGCGGTGGCCGGAAGCAGCGGCCGGTTGGTGAGGTTGACCGCGGCGAAACGGTCGGCGTGCGCGGCGACGAAACCGCGCAGGGCGTCGTTCCACTCGCCCGCAGGGCGCGGACCGAGCTCGAAGAACCAGTCGTTGAGGACCAGGAGTACCCGCCCGCTGGACAGCAGGAGGTCGCCCAGCGAGTCCTCGAGCGGGACCTCGCGGGGTGGATCCCAGCGCTGCTGGGTGGCCCGGTGACCGTGACGCTCCAGGCACTGTGCGATCCATGCTGCCCACGAGCGGTGGTATCCCGGGAAGACCACGAGGAAGTGCTCGGGTGCCGCCGCGCTGTCCCGGCCCGTCCCCCGCTGTTCCGCCATCACACGCTCCCTGCTTCCCACGTCCGTCGCGCTTGTCCGCCGGGTGCGTCTCATTCATGCGTCCGCACACGACGCAACTGATCTTGCACCCAGTGTCACCCAGGATTTCGGGTCGCCACGCCGAGACTCGCGTGATGCCTGCTCATCTCGTGGACGAACTCCCTTCCCGCAAAGGTCAGTTCATCGGATTCGAGGAGAATGGACAAGGCTTCCCCGACCTGTTCCCGGTAGGTCTCGAACTGCTGCGTGGCCTTACGTCGCCATGCGTCGGGAGTGACCGGCCCGGTCCGTGCCCGCCACCAGAGATCGGTGAGCGCGAGATGTGCGTACGCCCCCTGGAGTACGCCCGGAACGGGGCGCGGGTCGAGCCGCCATGCCACCCGGTGGAGGGTCCCGCCGCCCGGACGGTACAGGGGCACGAATTCGTGCAGGGCGGCCAGTTTGGTGTGGTGGGACTCGTGTACCAGGGACTCCGCCAGCTCGCTTGCGTCGGCGGGCAGTTGAGTCAGTACGGCGCCCGGGGAGGACCGGAGCGTGGCGCTCATCGTGATGCCTCCGTCCCCCACCGGAGACACGAGCGGTACCACGGCGCGCAACACCGCGCTCGTCTCAGCGGCGCGCCCCGGGTCGGTCGCCGACAGGAGCGTGTGCGCCTCGTGCCATATCCGGGCCCACGGCCGGTGGTCCGAGTGCGGGCGATCGGCCGCAGGCAGGGCCGCGGGGCCGATCCCGCGCCGCGGCACTCGGTAGGGGTCGAGGTCGTCAAGGACAACGGTACTGCCGGGCAGTGTCCGTAATGCGGACCAGCCGGGTCCACTGCCGACCGGACGCCGTGTGCCCGACTCGCCTCGTGCCGTGGGGCGGGGCAGGATCACCTCGCTCCCGCCCGCGCCGTCCGTGATCCGCACCAGCCCACCCCGGCCTCTCAACCGGGCGCTGCCCGACGGGCAGTGCAGCACGCCGAGACCGGGCAGCACCAGGCTGCCCGACGACTGTGTGAGCGTGCCGCCGACCTGGCAGCCCGCGCGGACAGCGGCGGCGACTGCCACGCCGCCCAGATGCGCCAGGTGCCTCTCGAAGGCGGGGCCCACGGGCGCGGCAAGCGTCTCGGTGAGCCAGGCGCCGGTCATCGGGTAGTCGACGACGTCACGGACGGCAGCGGGGTCGCTGCGCTCAGCCCGCTCCAGCAGTGCCCAGCCCTGCTCGAAGCGCCGGCCCACCTCGGGCGCCAGCAGGGCACGCCGCTGTTCGAACCGGACGAGGAGGGATTTGACGAGCAGCATGCGACGCGCGTGGAGTGCGGCACGCAGTGCCGCGGTGGCCTCCGGGAGAGGCCGGGTCCGCGCGAGTTCCGTGAAGACCTCCAAAGGGACGGCTGCCAGGGTCATCCCTGGTCTTCCTCACCCGCGAGGGCACCAGTGACCGGAAACGTACGCTGGCCGCCTTCGCCACCCACATACCAGACCTGTCCGAACTCACGGGAACTCTTCAGCACTTGATCGACAGCCGCGATGAGCCCCGGATCATCCATGGCACGCAATGTCCGCAGGTCGACGTCGGTGAGGTCGGGCAGGGCCACCGTCCGTCCGGTGTCCCGGCCAGGGTCGGCCGCCCGATTCCTCTGCTCCCCCACCCTCGGCTCCTCCCTGCCGACGCCCGCCCCGCACGGCCGCAACGGCTGCCCAGTTCTTCCCGACGCGTGGGAATCAGAAACCCTTACCGATCAACTCCGGTCATGCGCCGCGTGGTCGAGCCGCTCCTCGGACCAGGGGTACCAGAGCGGCGAGGCGCGGCTCCATTCGTCGTCCGGCAGCGGCCTGCGCCCGCTCGGCGGAGCCGTCTGCGCGGCGAGTTCCTCCGCCGCCCCGCGGGTCGACTCGACGTCGTCCCAGTCGACTTCGGTGAGCACTCCGACGAGC
>NZ_JAPWHT010000447.1:0-8421 GCF_027270795.1 Streptomyces sp. ActVer | reverse complement strand
AGCAGCGCGCTCGCGAGCGTCAGGGCGCGCAGGCGCCGGTCGATGCGCGCACCCACGAACCAGATGCCGGCCAGGGACGCGACGCCGAACACCAGCAGTACGAGATCCGTGGACCCGCCCATGCCCAGCCCGTCCAGGAACGTGGCGATGTACGTGTACAGGATCGTGTGGGCCAGCACGAAGACCAGCGTGACGAACAGGACGGGTGCCACACCCGGAACCGTCAGGACCCGCAGGACCGGGACCCGGCCCTCCCTCCGCCGACCCGGCTGGTCCGGAACGCCCGCCGCGATCCAGCCGAGCAGGGCGACCGCGAGCACGGTCATCAGCGTGAACGTCACCCGCCAGCCCAGCACTTCGCCGAGGAAGGTCCCCGCGGGCACCCCCAGCGACAGCGCGACCGGTATGCCCGTCATCACGATCGCTGTCGCCCTGCCCTGCAGATGGACAGGTGCAAGTCGGCGGGCGTACCCGGCGAGCAGCGCCCAGGCCAGGCCCGCGGCCACACCGGCGACGAACCGGGCCGCCATGGTCAGGGAGTAGTCGGTGGAGACCGCGGTCACCGTGTTGGCGGCGGCGAACCCCGCCATCGCCGTGAGCAGCAGCCGTTTGCGCCGCCATCCCGCGGTGACCGCGGAGAGGGGGATCGCGGTGAGCGCGGTGCCGATCGCGTAGACAGTGACCGACTGCCCCATCGCGGACTCGCCGACGCCGAGGTCGGCGCTCATCGCGGGCAGCACACCCGCGGGCAGCGTCTCGGTGAGGCTCGTGACGAAGACGGCCGTGGCCAGGGCGAGGAGCGCGGCGAGAGGGAGCCCGCGGCTCTCGACTCGGCCCTGTTCTCGTATGGCTACGGCGAAGTGACAAGTAGCTCTCTGTAGTCAGAGTGGCGCTCGGTCAGGCTGAGGGGGGCGGGGGCCTGGAACCTCGCCAGGCTGGAGGGCGGCGAAGTCGGCGTGGGCCTGCTCGACGGCTTCGGGGTACGCCTCGCGCTTGGCGTGCTCGGCGAGCGCCCGGTAGATGCTGGCGACGGAGGGGTTCTGGCCCTTGCGCTTGCCCGTGGGGATGATCAGGTCAGGCTGGATCTGCTCGACGGACTCGCCGAGCGCCCGCCTGCGGAGCACGGTGTGCAGCATGTCCTCGGTGATGACCGGCGGCCGACCGCCGTGCTTGCCCTTGCGGGCCGCAGTGTCGAGACCCTCCAGCGTCGACTCCCGAATGTTCTCCCGCTCGGTCTCCGCCATCGCTGCGAAGAACGCGAACAGCAGCTTCCCCGGCCCGGTGGGGTCGTAGATGCCGAGCAGGGGCCCGGCCAGCATCTCGAGCACCAGGCCGTGGGCGGTGAGGTGGTCGGCGAGCGCGGTCAGTTCGGCGGCGTCCCGGCCGAGGCGCTTCATCTCGTACACGGTGAAGATGACCCGGCAGTGCGGGGCGTGTGCCTTGACCTCCCGTGCCGTCCTCAGCGCCTCCTCGAACTTCGGCCGGACTCGTACCCCGGTGCTGATCTTCTCGCTGAAGATCTTGTCCCTCGGGATGCCGTGCCCCGCGAGCGCGTCGAGCTGGGAGTCGAGTTCCTGCCCGAGGGTCGAGCACCTCGCGTAGCCGATGCGGATGTCAGCGCTCGGCAGGTCCGGGTCGATCGGCGCCGGGGGCGGGGTGCCCGGCCGCCACGGCTGGCCCGGGCCGCGGTCGGCTGGGGTCGGCACCCGCAGCGCCTTCTTCAGTCGCGGCACCATGGTGAAGCGGCGGGTGTGGTAGGCGGAGGCGACCGCGCCGCCGCGCGAGCGGCACGGCGAGCCGGGCTGGGCGTCACACTTCGGACAGGCGTGCTGTTCGACGTCGTCCGCGTCCGACCGGTCGGTCGGGGAAGGCTGCTGTGGGTCCGTCATAGGCTCGGATTTTCGCACAATGCAAGTCTCAGAAGGGGGTCCGTTCCGCTTTTGAGTGAGAACGGGTTCTGCGAACGAATCCGGGTTCTGCGGGGGTCCGGCGACCCATGATTGATCTTTTATGTCGCCGCTTGCCGGTCGGTTCGCCAGGAGAGGGCGACGATCAGCAGGCCGCCGCAGACGATGAAGACGTCGGCGAGGTTGAAGGTGGGCCACCAGCCGGTGTGGAGGTAGTCGGTGACCCGCCCGTCCGGGGCGCGGTCGATGAGGTTGGCCGCGGCCCCGCCGAGGACGGCGGCCAGCGCCCCGCCCCACAGACGGGAGGCTCCCGGCGCGGTGCGCCACAGCGCGGCCGCCACGGTCAGGGTGATGAGGCCGGTGGCGGCGACGACGGTCCAGGCGGGGGCGTCGGCGGCGAAGGAGAACGCGACGCCGGAGTTGAAGGCGAGCTCCAGGCCGAGCGGTCCGCCCTCGATCGGAGAGCCCGGCAGGGCCTGCTCGGCCCACGCCTTGAGGCCGAGGTCGGCGGTGGCGAGGAGGGCGGCCAGGGCCAGCAGCCCGGCCCGGCGCGCTCGGGCGCCGGGCCGGGCCGTGGTGGTGGGCGCGGTCACTTGCAGCCGTCCGAGCAGGAGGACGCCTCACCGGCCGCGGCGGGCTTGTCGTCCTCGCAGCCGTCGTCGCAGACGAGTTCGCCTTCCCAGGCTTCCTTGCCCTCCATGACGGCGAAGGCGGCGATGACGAATCCGGCGACCGGGTCGAGCCAGGTCCAGTCGAAGAGGGCGAAGGCCAGCAGGCCGGCGAAGGTGGACACCGACAGCCAGGCGCACAGCTTGGTCTCGGCGGCGTCCGCGACGACCAGGCGGGAGTTCATCTCCTGCCCGGTCTTGCGCTTGACCCGAGCGAGCCACGGCATGATCACGATCGAGATGCCGGTCAGGACGATGCCGACCAGGGAGGTGTCGGGCTTCTCCCCGCCGATCAGGTCGCGGATGCCTTCGACGGTGACGTAGGCGGCGAGCGCGAAGAATGTGATGGCGATGAACTTCAGCGCCCGGCGTTCCTTGGCCTCGTCCGGCTCGCCGCCCTTGATCTCCGCCAGCAGCCGTATCAGCACCACCACCGCGGCGGCGACCTCGATACCGGAGTCGATGCCGAACCCGATCAGCGACACCGCGCCGGCGACCGCGCCGGCCGAGATGGCGACGATGCCCTCGATGACGTTGTAGCCGATGGTGAACTTCGCGTACCGGACGGCGCGGTGGGCGGCCGGGCTGGTCACGTCGGGAACGGTGGCGGGGGCGGTGCTCATCGGGCGGGCTCCTCGGCGGCAGCGGGGGCAGGGTGGGTGCCGTAGGTGGGGCACAGGTCGACGGCCTCGCCGGTGGCCGCCAGCAGCTGCTCGGCGGAGGCCAGCAGGTCCAGCAGCTCGGGGTGCGCCAGCGCGTGCAGGGTGGCCCGCCCCTGGGGCCGGGAGGTGATCAGGCCGCAGTCGCGCAGGCAGGACAGGTGCGCCGAGACCGTGGACTGCGCCAGCCCGACGCAGGCGACCAGGTCGGTCACCCGCGCCTCGCCGTCGGCCAGGCGACGCAGGATCGCCAGGCGGGCCGGGTCACCCAGAGAGCGGAACAGGGCCACCGCCGCCGACGGCGCACCGCAGGGGGAGGTGACCACCGTCGCGGCCTCCCCATCATTCATCGCCATGGGACGATGATAGCCACGCCTGCCGATGCCACCCGGGGCGTCTCATGTGTGGGCCGACTGGCCCACCGGCTGGGTGCGTACGGCCCTGGGGCGGGTCCTTGCCCCCAGGGCGAGACTGGAGGGGACAGAGCTGCGGCGCCGGGTCGGGAGGCCGCGACGGGAACAGCGCCGAAGGAGTGATGATCATGTCGAGCACGAGCAGGCGGACCGCCGCCGCGCTGGCGGCCCTCGCGCTGGCCGGCACGCTCGCGGCCGGATGCGCGGCAAGCGACAGCACCTCCAGAGCCGCTTCCTCCCGCGCGGCCGCCGCGCCCAGCCCCTCCAGCAGCGACTGCTGGCGGTCGGGCACCTCGGGCGACGACTGGAACGACTGGGACTCATGGGGGCCCGGCATGGGGCCCGGAATGATGGACCGCGACGACTGCTCGTGGGGCCCCGGCATGATGGGCGGGCACTACTGGCAGCGCGGCGACGGCACCCCGGTGAAGACCCTGGACCAGGCCCGACAACGGGCCGACGCCTTCGCCGACCGGCTCGACCTGCACGTCGGTGAGGTCATGCAGTTCTCGAAGAACTTCTACGCCGAACTGGAAACACCATCCGGGAGGCTGGCCACCGAGATCCTCGTCGACCCGGCCGACGGTGACACCGGGATCGAGTACGGCCCGGCGATGATGTGGAACACCGACTACGGCATGCACCACGGCGGCCAGACCCAGACCCGGATCTCCCCCGACCAGGCCCAAAACCGCGCCCAGCAGTGGCTGCGCGACCGGGGCAGCAACCTGAGTGCCGACGAGGCCGAGGCATTCCCCGGCTACTACACCCTGCGCACCCTGCGCTCCGGGAAGATCAACGGCATGCTGTCGGTCAACGCCTCCACCGGCGCCGTGTGGGACCACACCTGGCACGGCACCTACACCGCCACCAGCGAGCACTGACAGACGCAGCCGATGCCACGGCCGCCCCTGACCGTGCGCTCCTACGCGCGTTGCCCGGCCCGGTCGTCACCTGGGGCACGCGGGCCGGGCACCGTCGCCGCCCGGGCGGTCAGGTCGAGGCCGAGGCGGCGGTCCATGTCCAGCTCGAACCGGCCGTAGGGGTTGACGTGCGCCCAGAAGAGCGGTGACAGTGCCCGCCGGTCCGCGTCGGTGGGGGTGTCGGCCCACTTCGGGTCGGCGAGGACCTGCTGCATCAGCAGCGTGTTGACGTGGACCAGGGCGGACTGGAGCAGGTGGAGGGCGAGCATGGACGCCTCCTGGGACTCTTTGTCCGCACCTGCCAGGTCGCCGTCCTTGCCGTAGAAGAGGTCCTTGTTCGCGCTGTTCCAGTTCTCCACGACCTGCAAGCCCTCGTGGATCTCCTGCCGCAGCTCGACGTCGGTGAGGTAGTCGCAGACGAACGCCGTACGCTGCCCGCCCGAGTTCCTCGGTCGCCTGGTAGGTGGGGTGCTTGGGGCCGCCGCGGGTGAAGCGTCGCAGGACCTGTTCGGCCACGGCGGTGCCCAGGCGCAGAGCGGTGGTGTACTTCACGATCTGGTCGTATTGCTGGCGGATCAGGTCCCAGTTGATCGTCTTGGTGGACAGCACAGGCGCCAGGTGCGGCCAGGTCTCGTCCTGACCGGCCGCCGGCCGGTACAGCTTCGCGGAGCCGATGTTCTTCAGCCTGGGCATCAGCTTGAAGTCGAGCATGTGGGCGAAGGCGAAGCCGACGATGGACGCGCCGTGGGTGTCGGTGTACTGCCGGTCGACCTCCATGTCGGTGCAGTGCCGCAGCACGCCCTCGATCATCGAGGCGACCTCGGAGGCCGAACAGGACTTGAGCTGGGAGTAGATGCACACCGACTTCCGCTCGACGTGCCAGTAGATCATCACGCCGGGGCCCCGGTAGCGCTGGTGCCACTCGGTCATCAGGTTCGAGGACCAGGAGCCGAACTTCCGGCTGTCGGACGCGCACGCAGTTGCGGTGCCCCACCACATCTCATCCCGCGCGGCGAACGTGGCGTTCACCAGCTTCACCAGCGCCGCGCGCATGTTTGCCCGGTTGAC
Organism: Streptomyces sp. ActVer; assembly: GCF_027270795.1. Lineage (NCBI taxonomy): Bacteria > Bacillati > Actinomycetota > Actinomycetes > Kitasatosporales > Streptomycetaceae > Streptomyces > Streptomyces sp. ActVer. The sequence goes on along the minus strand of NZ_JAPWHT010000447.1, from coordinate 2,783 downwards.
GAACAGGTGCCGCACCCGCCGCAGCGTCGCCTCGCTCTCGCCGTGCTTACCGGTCACCGCAACCCGCTTGATGCCCATGTTGGTGCCCAGCCCGAACAGCACCAGCAGCAGCCGGCGCCGCAGCACGTCCTTTGACAGGTTCTCTCTGGTGGCGACCGAGGTGAACTCGGCGATGAAGTCCGTGTCGAACTCGGCGTACTTCAGGATGTCCAGCAGGTCGATGGTGCCCCAGCGCCGCTCGATCTCGCCCTTGATGGCGACCAGGGACTCCGGCTCCTCCTGCTTGCCGCGCGGCGAGATACGGATCCACGGCTCGCCGTGCTTCTTCACAATCGCCACCCCGCACGTGGTGCCCTCCACGAGAGCCCGCTCGAAGCGGTCCAGCGACGTGCGGAGTTTGCCCTCCAGAGCGGTGATGAACTCGCCGGCGTCCTGCGGCTGCCCCAGGGCCGCGTAGTGCACATCCCGGTTGTCCTCGAAGTCAGCGGGCAGGTCGTCCTCCGGGTTGCGCCACCGGTTCGCGCCCACCACCCAGATCTCCCGCCGCCGCAGCGCGTCCCGCAGCGACACGAGCACACACAACTCGTACGGGATGCGCTCGACGCGGCCCTTGTCGTCCACCACTGCCGCCCGCCACTGCTCCGCGACCACGCCCACCAGCGGCACCGTCTCCGCCGCGTCGAAGAACGCGCCCTCCTTCAGCGGCTGCTCCAGATAGCGCCCCAGCAGGTCGATCGCGTCCATCACCGGCCGGTAGGCGGTGTTGTTGCACTTCAGCTCCAGCGCCTTCAGCAGCGGCGACAGCATCCGCCGCCAGTGGGCCGAGTACGACGACCGCAGCACGGTGCGGACCCGGGCCTTGTAACGGGCCTCGTTCGCTGCGGCCTCCGCCGCCAGCGCCTTGAGCGTCTTCTCCCCGCCGACCACCGGGAAGATCACCCGCCGCACCGTGCCGGACGGCTCCGACAGCGCCGCCTCCGCGACCCTCAGCAGCATCCCCTCCTTGCCACGGACCTTCTTCAGCTCGGCGTTCAGCTCCTTGTCGACCCTCCGCTCCGCCCGGGTGTTGATCTTCAGTACGAGCTGGATGAACAGGTCCACCAGCGAGTCGGTGATCTCCGTCTGCCGCACATGGCACAGCGTCGCCAGCAGCGTCAGGCGCCGCGGCGGCTTCATACGCTCCAGGTTCGCCGGGTACTCCTTTGACGCCCGCGCCCGCCAGGCGTCCACCAGCTTCTCCGACACGTCCGCGAACAGGTCGGCGGGCAGCTCCAGCTTGTTCACCTCCGCCAGTAGACTCTCCAGCCCCGGCGCCCCGGGGTCGGTCTTCAACTCGGCGAAGTGCGAGCGCTCGCCGCCGACCACCGCGCCGTCGGCTCCCTCATCCGTCCCGTCGCCCGCGATCAAGTCCTCCAGCCGCGAGCGGGTCGCGTGAGTGAGCCGGTCCAGCGTGCCGCGGCAGAACCCGGCCTCGAAGTCCTTCACCGCTTTGCCGACCAGGCGCGGGGCCTGTCCCGGGGCCGGAGGCTCGATGTGGTCGTTGCGGCAGCGGGCCACCACCGCGGCCTCCAGCCGGTCCCTCGACAGCTCCACCGGGCGCAGCTCGGCTGCCAGCCACCCGGCCAGCCGTTCCTGGTCCTCCTCGGTGTTCGCCCGGAACCCGTACGCCGCCCGGATCTCGCCCCGGTGACGCTTGATCGCCTTGCCCTGCCAGTCGTAGTCCGCCCACTCCCCAGCGGGGACCTTCACTTGCTGGGCCACGTACGCCACCGCGGCCGCCGGCACCTCCCCGGCCGACTCCGGGAACCAGGCCTCCACCTCGAAGAACTTCAGCAGCACCGCGAAGCCCAGCCGGTTCGCCCCGGACTTGTTCCGCAGCCGCTTCATGTCGTCTTCGAGCAGCGTCCAGACCTCGATCAGGTCTTCCGGCTCCCAGTCCTGCCGCACCCTGCACCCTCCGCCCCACCCGTGATCACTCATTCAGCTCAACGAGGCGACCACTGAGGGGAAACGAGGCCAAGAAAGTTACACAGCGCTACATGTCACTTCGCCGTAGCTATACGAGAACAGGGCCGACTCCCTCGGCCTCCCTGGGGGATCCGGTCGGATCTGTGGTGTGGGTGCTCATGCCGCGTATGCTCGAACCCTCACATTGATGTGAAGGTCAAGCGGCGGAGTGCGAGGTCGGTCGGATGCGGATCGGAGAGCTGTCGGAGCGCACCGGCATCCCGCGGCGGTTGCTGCGCTACTACGAGGAGCAGGGGCTGATCACGCCCGAGCGCTGCGAGAACGGCTACCGCTCCTACGACGAACGCCTGGTGGACCGGGTCCAGCAGATCCGAGGACTGCTCGACGCCGGACTGCCGACCCGGATCATCAAGCAGATCCTGCCCTGCCTCGACGGGCCCGGCACCATCCACTTCCCCGATCCGACCCCGGAGATGCTGGCCACACTGGAACTCGAACTCGACCGCATGACCCGGCGCATCGACTGCCTCGCCCGCAACCGGGACGCGATCGCCGCGTACCTCGAAGTGGTACGCGGCGACGGGCGGCCCATGGGCGACGGTCGGTCGTCCGTAGAGGCCTGATCGGTTCAGGCGGCCCGTTCCCGGGCCTGCTGGGCCGCCTCGCGTACGGAACCGCGGTGCACGGGACCGTGACCGGGCAGCAGGACGTCACCCGAGAGGGCCTCGAAGGCGTCCAGCGAGGACAGTGCGCCGGGGAGGTCCCGGTGGAACATCGTGGGCAGCAACTGCGGGCCGCTCGCGCGTGAGGTGGGG
>NZ_JAPWHT010000446.1:0-8435 GCF_027270795.1 Streptomyces sp. ActVer | reverse complement strand
GCGACGGCCTTCGGGGTGACCTCGGTGCCGCCCTGGAAGGCCGCGTCCCGCAGGGTGAACAGCCAACTGCGGTCGTTCTCGCGGCTCCACGACTCGGCGAGCGCGGGGGCGGCGGCGCCGTTGGCATCCAGGCGGGTCAGACCCTCCGTGACGCCGAGCCTGCTGAGGAGCGTGGCGTCGGCACCGTACGGGTTGAAGTTCTCGGCGGGCGGGAAGGCGAGCGCGACCTTGAGCCGGGGGCCGTTCCCGCCGCCGGAGGACTCCTCCCCGCCCTCGGAGGCGAAGCAGCCGGTGAGCAGAGGGGCGAGCAACAGGCCGGCGACGAACCGGCGACGGCGCGGCAGAAAGCGCATGATCTCTTTCTTCGTGGGGAGAGATTCGTGGGGAATGGTTTCTTCGCGCGGCGCGAACGCTGCGGGCGCGGGGCTCGCGCAGTGGGTCCGTCAGGGCAAGGGGACTTCGAAGTGCACGATCCGCTGCCCGGCGCCTGGTTCCTCGCGCTCGTCGTGGACCACCTTGCCGAGGGACCGCCAGAAGGCCTCGGCGCCGGGTACCGCCGGGTCGGTGTGCAGATAGACGGAGCGATAGCCGCCGTCCGCCGCCGCGAAGTCGAGGAGTTCGCCGACCAGCCGCCGGGCCAGGCCCTGTCGCCGGTGATCGGCGCGCGCGTAGACGCGGCGCAGTTGGGCGGTCTCCCCGGAGGGGTAGCGCTCGGCGAGGTGGCGCGGGTTGGGCGGGTGCGCCGGGCCCCGGGAGTCGAGCGCGGCGGTCGCGGCCACCGTGCCGTCCCGCTCGTCGACCGCGACCAGCAGCGTGTGCCGGTCGGGTGCGAGGTAGAAGGAGTCCAGGTCGATGATGTCGCGGTGCCAGCGCGGTACGTACCCGGTGCCGAAGTCCCGGTAGACGGTGTCGAGCATCACGGACCGCGCGCCGTCGAGGTCGTCGGGGGTCGCCGCTCTTATGCAGTATTCGCGCACTTGCACATCATATGCATTAAGGCTGTGCGGACCCGTCCGGGGTGTCGTCGCCGTGTCCGTCGGAGGTGGCGTCCACACGCCGCCAGGAGCCCTTCCACACCACCCAGACATGGCCGTCCGGCCCGTGGTGCACCTTCAGTCCGTCGACGACGGCGAGCAGCGGCAGGTTCTTGGCGCCGACCTGGTCGCAGGAGTCCAGGGAGACCTTGACGTCGTCGGTGGCCGCCACGGTGATGCCGGTGAGGTCCGCGGTGAGCACGATCCGGCAGGTGTCGGCTGCGCTGCGCGCCAGCAGGCACTTGCTCGCGGAGCGGCCGGCGTCGAGGACCGGAGTGACGAAGGACAGCGGGGCGTCGATCACCCGCGTCACCGCCGCGGCGGCCTCCTCGGCGGCGAGCTCCCCGTCCGCGCGGGAGAAATGGGCGGTGAACTCCATCTCCTGCACCGGCTCCATGAGCCCGCACTCGGTCAGCAGTGGCGGCCCGCCCGACGGAGTGCGTACCGGCGTTCCCACCGCCAACCCTCCTTGGTCAGACAGTTCATGGTCAGTCATACGAACACAGCTGGTGAACATCCGTGCGGACAACGGGCAGAGACGCGGCCCGTGGCTGCGGCCCGTGACCGGGGCAGCACGGCGACCCTACGTCCGCAACACCCCCTTGCACAGGGCATGTTGAGTAAACACAAAGACCAAAAGTCAACCGTTGCAGCTGAAATTCACTGGGTCGAGTGAACTAGATCTTGTGGACGGCGCGGCGTGGATGGTTCCGCCGCGGGCGGGGTAGCTACCGAGATCGAATACGCCCTCCCCTGCAGAGGTGGAGACGACATGTCGCCGGAATCCCAAGACCAGGCCCCCGGGCTGCCCGAGTGCGGCACTGCGGAGTCCGAAGTCCCCACGGCGAGTCCGTACGCCCACAGCTATCCGAGCGGCGGGTTCACCGTCGTCGAGGTGCTGGGCGAGATCGACATGGCGACGGCGGGTGCCCTGGCCGAGCATCTGGACGCCGTGACCGCGGGCCTGGCACCCCAGGTCCTGGTCGACCTCCGCCAGGTCGCCTTCTTCGACTGCTCCGGGCTGCGCGTGCTGTGCCGGGCCGACCGCCGGGCGAAGGAGCGGGGCGGCTCCCTCCGCCTCGTCTCCGACCAGCCCCGCATCCACCGGCTGTTACGCGCCTCGGGGCTCCTCAGCCGCTTCCCGCCCCTGCCGGCACTTCCTCCTCCGTCCCGTCCGGGAAGCGCACCACCACCGCTCCCGCCGCGGTGACACGTGTACCGGCCCGCGCCCGCAGCACCTCGGGGTCGCAGGGCCGCGCCGGGTCGGCGCTCAGTACGACGAGCGTGACCAGGAGATACGGACTCCCCGGGTGGGCGGTCAGCCGCAGGCAAGGTGTGGCGGAGTACTCGCCGTAGGCGTTGGCGCCACGGACCTGTGCGACGGTGCCGTACGACGGGCCGTCGGCCCCGGACCCCTCCCACCCGTACAGCGCCACGACCGCGCTCGTGAGACCGTCCGCCTCCCGGCGCGCCAGCGCCCAACCCGGCCCCGCGGCCTCGGTCAACGGCCCGCTGTCGTCTGCCAGGGCCCAACCCCCTTCGCGTACGACGGCTCCCGGCGGCCCTTCGACGCGGTGGACCCGGATCTCCCAGGGGCCGTGGACCACGCTGGTCGTCTCGATGCGGTGCTCCTCGTCGGAGCCCGGCAGGACCGCCCGGTGCCAGGACGCCGCACGGCGGCCCTCCGCGCCGAGGGGATGGATCCGGCCACGCCTGGAGGCCGCCGTCCCGTCCGCCGTGAGCAGGGCGAGGTGGCTGTCGGGCCCGGTCGCGGGACCGTCCGTGGGGGTGTCCGCAGGGGTGTCGGGTGCCGTGATGCTGGAATACGCGAACTTCGAGTAGTGCGGGCTGTCCTCGGCCTCGGCGGGCGGCGGTGGGAGGCGGTCGCTGCCGTGGTTGACGAGTCGTACGATCCCGTCGGCGGCGGTCGAGTGGAGCAGCCAGCCGGGAGCGGGCAGCGCCAGATACGCGTCCGCCGTGTCCACGGGGCCCGGTTCCTCGGGAGCCGTCCAGACGGGATGGCCGGCGGGGAGCAGCAGGCCGAGGAACGCCTTGCTCGCCCAGTACGGCGAGGCGGGACCCGAGTACCGCTGGGTGACCGGGAGGAAGGGCCGGTACCAGCCCAGGCTCAGCAGTCCCCGTTCGTCGGGCACCCCTCGCTCGGTGAAGTGCTTGAGGGCGCCCGAGGCCAGACGGCGGGTGCGTCCGGGCGGCAGCGGGGTCGCGTCGGCGAGCGCTCCTGCCCACAGCGGGGCGGCCGTCGCGTAGCGGTAGGTGAGGGAGCGGCCCTGGTGGACGGGTGCGCCGTCCGAGCCGAAGAAGTACTGGTGGGTGCCGAGGAACGCGCGCAGGCGGGCCCGGTGGACCTCCGTCAGCGAGGCATCCGCGCGGGGTCCGGCGATGCGCGCCCACAGGATCGGGTACAGGTGCAGGGCCCAGCCGTTGTAGTAGTCGAACTTGCGGCCGTCGCCGTCGGTGTACCAGCCGTCGCCCCGGTACCAGTCCTCCAGCCGCGCCAGGCCGTCGTCGATCTCGGCACGGCTGTGCGGGGCGCCCACGGAGGCGAGGAACTCCTCGGTGACGACCTGGAAGAGCCGCCAGTTGGAGTCGTTCGCCCGGGCGCCGACGAATCCGCCGAGCCAGGCGGCCACCCGCTGGCGTACCGCGTCGTCGAGCCGGTCCCAGATCCACGGTCTGGTCTCGTGCAGGGCGATCGCGATCGAGGCGGCCTCGACCATGGGCTGGGCCCGGTCGGCGATGGGCGGCCAGCGCTCGGCGCCCTCCGGGTCGGTACCGGCGGCGAGTCCGGCCGCGTACCGCTCGATCAGCTCCGGCGGAACGCGCCCGCCGGAGCCCGCGATGCGGCAGGCGGCGAGCAGGAACGAGCGGGCGTACCCCTCCAGGCCGTCGGACCAGGATCCGGCGTGGCCGGGCCGGCCGGGCAGCCGGTACTGGGCCGACTCCCTTGACGCATAAGGGAGCAGGCCGTCCAGGAGCCGGTCGGCCATCGCCTCCCAGTGTGCGCGGGTCCAGCCGGTGACAGGCGAGCGTACGGGGTCGGGGGGCGGCAGGAAGGACGAGTGCGTCGGGTCGGTGAGCGACACATGCGGCGCGGTCATACGGGGGTGGGTCCTCCGTCAGTGGGGGTGGTCGGGCGCCTCGTCGCGCGGCGCCTGCGGGGGCGGCTGGACGCTGTCGCGTACGACGATGTGGGTGCCGAGCAGATGGTGGGCGCCCGCGGCGTGCTCGGGGTCGCGCAGGGCGATGCGTACGGCGGCCCGGCCGAGTTCCTCGGCGGGGGTGCGCACGGTGGTGAGCGGCGGGTTGAAGTCCTCGGCGAGCGGGATGTCGTTGTAGCCGACGACGGAGATGTCGTGGGGCACGCGCAGCCCGGCTTCGGTGATGGCCCGCAGGGCTCCGGCGGCGACCATGTCGTCCCCGGCGAAGACGGCGGTGAAGTCCGGCGTCTCCTTGAGGAGTTGGGCCATCGCGCGATGGCCCGCCGCCCGGCCGAGGCCGCAGTCGACGACGTGGGCGGCCTCGGGTGGCAGGCCGTGCTCGGCGAGTGCCGCGCGGTATCCGGCGACGCGCGCGTCGAGGGCCGTGTTGCCGGGCAGTCCGCCGAGGAACACGATCCTGCGGTGGCCCGCCGAGAGGAGATGGCCCGTGATTGCGTGGGCGCCGGCCTCGTTGTCGAACTCGACGACGAGCGCGGGGATGTCGGGGTCGGGCGCGGGCCGTCCGCACAGCACGAGGCGGGCGCCGGCCGAGTCGAGGGCCTGGGCGTAGTGCGCGACGCGCTCCCGGTAGGCGTCGTCCTCGACGACCCCGCCGACGAGGATGACCAGCCTGGCGCCCTCCTCGCGCATCAACTGCACGAATTCCAGCTCGCGTTGCGGATCCCCGCCGGTGGTGCCGACCAGGCACAGCCAGCCGCGGGAGGCCGCCTCGGCCTCGACGCCCTCGGCGACCTGTGCGTAGAAGGGGCTGGTGACCTGCCGCAGGACGACGGCGACCATCTTGCGGCCGCCGCCGACCAGGGCGCGGGCGTGCGCGTTGGCCACGTAGTCGAGGTCGCGGGACGCGCGCAGCACACGGGCCCGGGTCGACGCGGGCACGGGGTGGTTGCCGCTGAGCACGCGCGAGACGGTGGCCATGGACACGCCTGCCCGCTCGGCGACCTCGCGAATGGTGACGCGTCGCTTTGCCGTCGGCTCCGCCTCTGCCATGTCGTTGCCCATCTCCCCGTGTCTCCCCTCACAACCGCCCGACCTGCCGCGTCAGTTGTTGGCGGCGTAGTCCTTGGCGAACTCCTCGGCCATTCTGTCGCCACCCCGCTGCCGCCAGGTCTTGACGGTGGCGTCCCATTCGGACAGCGGAGTGCGTCCCGCGATGATCCCGGTGGCGGTGTCCTTGAGGAGCGTTTCGAGGGTGGTGCCCTGGGCGGTGAACGTCCGGGACTGGAGCCCGTACGAGGCATTGCGGACCGCGTTCGGAACGGTCTTGACCTGCCAGGCGTGCAGAGCCTTCACCGCGTCGGGCATTCCGGGCACGAACAGTGCCTGGGGTCCTTCGGCGAGGTACTTCAGCGGCAGGTTGGTGTTGTTCTCGACCTGGCCGAGCGCGTTGGGCTCGGGCGAACCGTCCTTGGCCCGGGTGAAGTGGGTACCCTCCACGCCGTAGTGCACGAGTTCCCACTCCTTGCTGCCGAACGGAGCCGCGATGTAGTCGAGGATGCGCAGCAACAACTGGACGCGCTCCTTCTTCGCCTTCTTGACGACGGTGTAGCCGAACGAGCGGCGTGCCCCGACGATCCCGCCGGGCGTACCGCCCACGCTGTACGGCAGAGCGGGAGCGGGCGTGTACTTGCGGCCCTTCTCCAGGAACTTGGGCAGGTAGCCGCCGAATCCGTCCTGCAGCGAGCCGACCGTCCCGTTGTAATAGAGGGCGATCATGTCGATCTGTGAGATGGAGGTGGCGTCCGGGTGGTAGGAGCCCGCCTTGCGCAGCCCGAGCTGGAAGTCGAGCATCTGCTTGTACCGCTCGTCGGCCACGACCGGCAGGAACGTACCGTCGTCCTTCACCGACCAGCCCCGGGCGTGCACACCGTGCGCCGCCGAGTGGAACCCGTCCCCGAACACGGATCCGACCGCGGCCCCCAGGGCGTACTTCTTCCCGCCCGTGCCCTTCTTGGCGACCGCCGCGAAGTCCTGGTCGGTCCACCCCCCCTTCATCCCGGCGTCCTCGAAGTACTCCTCGTTGAGCCAGAGGGTCGATCCGGGCAGCGGGCGCTCCAGCGGAATGCCGTATATACGTCCACCGATCCGGCCCATGTCGCGCCAGGCGTGCGTCGGGATGTTCGCGAGGTTCGGATAGTCCTCGACCGCGTCCCCGGAGAGGAACGGCGTGAGGTCCTCTGCACGCCGCTGCACGAACTGGGCCTCGCGGGGCAGCGCGAACCCGGAGAAGATGTTGATGATGTCCGGGAGTTCGCCCGGATCACCCGCCATCACGGTGGCCATCTTCTTCTGGTAGTCGGTCTGCGAGATGACCGTGTACTCGATCTTCACACCGAGCGCCTTCTCCACGGCCTGCCAGAACTTGTTGGCCGAGGCCGGCTTCGGCGGCGTACCGAACGACACCGACATCACCTTGACGGTGGACCCGTCCCCCGGCGTACGGGACACCGACCGCGCCAGGTCGGCCGGGTAGGAGGTGTAACCGGGCTGGACCCCCTCCGCGGTGGGCGCAAGATCCGGCTTCGGCCCCGCGAAGGCCTTGTACGCGGGCCAGGGCGCAAGCTTCTTGCCCGCGTTGGACACCCCGTCACCTCCCGACTCCGTGGAACACCCGGTCAGCCCGACCGGAGCGGCAATCGCAACAGCACCCACGGCAGCGGTACGCATCAGGGCACGACGGGACAGCGGTGTACTGGACATAGGTGTTCTCTCCCAGCTCTGGAGGACTGGCTTTTCACGGATGACTAGGTGGGACTGTTGAAGCCCGGTGCGGACCGGCGCCCCAAAGGGGCGCGGGGAACTGCGCGACCAGCCACAACCGGCCTGCAGCCGAAGCCCGCCCCCAGCGGAGCGCAACCGCTCAACTCTTGATCGCTCCGGTGAGCACACCCTTGGTGAAGTACTTCTGCAGGAACGGATAGACCAGGAGAATCGGCACCGTGGCGATCACCAGCACAGCCATCTGCACGGTCTGCGGAGCATTCACCGTGCCCTCACTGGTAGCGGTGTCCGTGAGCCCCGACCCGGCCACCACATACGTGCGCAGCACCTGTTGAAGAGGCCAGTGGTCGCTCTCCAGATACAGCGAGGCATAGAACCAGGAGTTCCAGTAGGCCACCGCGTAGAAGAGACCGACGACGGCGAGCGCGGCCTTGGACAGCGGCAGCACGACGGACCACAGCACCCGCCAGTCCCCCGCCCCGTCCAGCCGCGCGGCCTCGTACAGCTCGTCGGGTATCGACTGGAAGAAGCCGCGCAGCACCACGAGGTTGAACACGTTGATGAGCACGGGGAAGATCAGCGACCCGTACGAGTCCAGCAGGCCCAGCTCCTTGACCAGCAGGAAGCTGGGGATCATGCCGGGCGGGAAGAGGAACGTGAACAGGACGAGGAGCAGCACGGGCCGACCGCCGAAGACTCCGGGGCGCGACAGGGCGTAGGCGAGTGTGACCGTGCAGAAGAGGCTGAACAGCGTGCCGACGAGGGTCACGCCCGCGCTGACGCCGAGGGCGTGGGTGACGATGCCGCCGTCGAGTATGTCTCGGTACGCCTGGATGGTCGGTTCGGTGGGCCACAGCACCCAGCCGCCGTTGTCGACGACCTCCTCGGGCGAGGCGAGCGAGGTCGAGAGGATCACCAGGAACGGCACACAGACCAGGAGGACGACGGCCACGAGCGCGACGGCCTTCGCCGCCTGGGTCAGGGGCCTCGGCTTCTCCATCCAGGCGGGCCGGGTTTGGGCGCTCACTTGTAGACCCCCTGTTCGCCGAGGCGATGGGCGACCTTGTTGGCCGCGTAGACGAGCAGGGCGCCGATGACGCCCTTGAACAGGCCCGCGGCGGCCGCGAATCCGTAGTCGCCTCCGACCATGCCCTGGTAGTAGACGAAGGTGTCGATGATCTCGGCGGCCTCGGGGCCGACCGCGTCACGCTGGAGCAGCATCTGCTCGAACCCGACGGAGAGGATGTCGCCGAGCCGCATGATGAGCAGCAGCACGATCACCGGCCGGATCGCGGGCAGGGTGACGTGCCAGAAGCGCCGCCATGGCCCGGCGCCGTCGATGGCGGCGGCCTCGTACTGCTGCTCGTCGACCTGGGAGAGCGCGGCGAGGAAGATGATCGTGCCCCAGCCGGCGTCCTTCCAGATCACCTGGGCGACGGTG